>NZ_JBQEQB010000035.1:0-49698 GCF_052046055.1 Pseudomonas sp. 22082 | reverse complement strand
TTGTTGCTGCGCTATGAGCGAGCGCATCTGGTTGCGGTCGATTATCAGGTTTGGCGCGATGCGGTCTGGCGCACCGAGCAAACGCTGGCCAGCTACCGCTTTGATGCCCGCCATCGATTGATCGAGGCGTCGAACGCGGTCGGCGAGACTGAGCGTTACGACTACGACGACCAGCACGTCATCCTGCAACGGCAGCTGGCCGGCGGCGCGAGCTTCTTCTGGGAGTGGGAGCGTGCCGGCAAGGCAGCGCGTTGCGTGCGGCACTGGGCGTCGTTTTCGCAGATGGATACGCGTTACGTCTGGGATGACGCCGGCAGTGTCACGGTGCAGTACGTCGACGGCACTGAAGAAACCTACGTCCACGACGATACGGCGCGGCTGGTGCGTCAGGTCGCCGCCGATGGTGGCGAACAGCTCAAGGCCTACGACGCGCAGGGCCGGCTGATTGCCGAGCAGGATGCGCTGGGCGCGGTCACCGAATACCGCTATGACGACGCCGGGCGGCTGATCGCGCTGATTCCGCCGGACGATGCGCCGACGACCTACGAGTACCGCAACGGTTTCCTGCACAGCCGTTCGCGTGGCGATGCGGTGTGGACGTACCGGCGCAATGCCCAGGGTGATATCACCGAAGCGGTCGACCCGGATGGCCACGTCACCCATTACCACTACGACGCGCAGGGGCGGTTGCTGTCGGTCCGTTATCCGGACAGTGGTCGCCATGTGTTCATGTGGAACGACCTGGGCCAGTTGGTCGAGGAGAGTCTGCCGGACGGCGGGGTTCGCAAGTTTTCCTACGATGCCTTGGGGCGGCGGATTACGGCGCAGGACGAACATGGCGCGGTCACCCGTCATGCCTGGGACGCCGTTGGCCGGCTGATCCAGACCACCTCGCCGAATGGCGCCACCCGCGCCTGGTCCTACAGCGCCTACGGCCAGATCACCGCCGAACGCGATGAACTGGGGCGCATCACCCGCTACGAATATGACGACGACCTGCATTTGGTCAGCCGGCGGATCAACCCCGACGGCACGCGGCTGCAGTACCGCTACGACCATGCGCAGCTGCTGCTGACGGAAATCGAGAACGAGTCCGGCGAAAAGTACCGGCTGGACTACACGCCTACCGGACTGATCCGACAGGAAACCGGCTTCGATGGCCGGCGTACGGCGTATGTCTACGACCGCAACGGCCACCTGCTGGAAAAGACCGAGTACGGCGACGACGGCTCGACGCTGGTCACCACTTACCAGCGCGACAGCGCCGGGCGATTGCTGCTCAAGACCTTGCCGGACGGGGTCGAGGTCAGCTACCGCTATGACCGCCTCGGTCGGCTGGTCGGCGTGGATGACGGCCAGGATCACCCGCTGGCCTTCGAATACGACCTGCAGGACCGGCTGGTGCGCGAGCATCAGGGCTGGGGCACCTTGCGTTACACCTACGACGCCTGCGGCCAACTCACTCGCATGCGTCTGCCGGACAACAGCAAGCTCGACTACCACTACGCCAAGGGCGGCGCGCTGACCGCGATCGACCTCAACGGCGCCTTGCTGACCCGCCACGTCTACCAGCACGGCCGCGAACAGCAACGTCAACAAGGCCTGCTGCTCAGCGAATATGCCTACGACGAACAGGGCCGGTTGCGGGTTCATTCTGTTCATCAACATGACCGCGCGCTGTACCTGCGCCACTACAGTTACGCGGTCAATGGCAACCTCGCATCTATCGCCGACAGCCGTCACGGTCAACGTAGCTATTACTACGACGCCCTCGACCGTCTGGCCAGCGTGCGCCACACCCGCGACGACCTGCCGGAAAACTTCGCCCACGACCCGGCCGGCAACCTGCTGATGCAGGACCGTCCGGGGCCGGCACAGATCAAGGGCAATCGCCTGCTGATGCAGGGCGACCGTCATTACGACTACGACGCCTTCGGCAACCTGATCCGCGAACGCCGCGGCCGCGCGCAACAACTTGTCACCGAATACCGCTACGACAGCCAGCACCGCCTGATCGGCCTGACCCGCCCCGACGGCACCAGCGCCAGCTACCAGTACGACGCCTTCGGCCGGCGCATCCGCAAGACCGTCAATGGCCAGACCACCGAGTTTTTCTGGCAAGGCGACCACCTGATCGCCGAAAGCAGTAAAGAACAACACCGCAGCTTCATCTACGAACCCGGCACCTTCCGCCCATTGGTCATGCTCGACGGCAAAGGCCCGAAACGCGCCTGCCCGTTCTACTACCAACTCGACCACCTCGGCACCCCGCAGGAACTGACCGACTACAGCGGCGAGATCGTCTGGTCCGCCAAATACAGCGCCTACGGCAAGGTCACCTCGCTGGAGCTGGCAACCGAGGACTACCTGAACCAGCCGCTGCGCTTTCAGGGGCAATATTTCGATGACGAAAGCGGGCTGCATTACAACCGGCATCGGTATTACGACCCGGACGTGGGACGGTACCTGACGCCGGATCCGGTGAAGTTGGCGGGTGGGTTGAATCAGTACCGGTACGTGCCGAATCCGACGGGGTGGGTGGATCCGTTGGGGTTGACGTCCAACTGTCCGCCGCCGAACAAGCCGGGATGTCCGGTGCCGGATAACGTTAGTGGCAGTATGGCAATCGAGGGCAACCCACCGTTGCCTATCGTTAATCACGGTGTTGACCCAAAATCTTTAAAGCGGACACATGCGATTTCAGGAAAAACCTCAACTAAAGAAGTCGAGAAAATGGTGAATACAATGCGAAGCACGGGCTACGACAATCGATACCCCATAGACGTAGCGGAACACCAAGGCGAACTCTACATTTTGGATGGCCACCACCGCGCCGCCGCCGCTAGACAAACCTCCACCAACGTCAGTATTAAGCTAATAACAAATATTAGAGAGCACCACGGCACTCTAAACACCATTGAAGAGGTGTTGGAATCAGCACAAAGTATCGGAAACGACAGACTAGAGCACCGTAGAAGAAAATGACCAGACCTGAAATCACACTTGAAGATCTGATAACCGACTTCCTATCTAAAGTAGATATCGGCACGAAGCTATTAGAGGAAAAATTCGGCACCCGCAATATTCTGAGACTATGGCGTTCCAAACAAATAGAACGATGCGGAGAAATAAAGAATGGCGTTCAGTATGAGCTCCACGGCATTGGGTGCTTCATAATTTTCGCCACAGAGTCCGTGAATTTTGACTACGGGTCAGGCGATAGAATTGATGGATTTGATATTTGGCGCCTCTATTCATATGCCACCGACCGACCATTCAGATACAAAAAGTATTGTGACAAACAAACTCTCGAAAAAGAATTTAGAGAATATTTGTCCTCAAAAAAAATAGAAAAAATGTCTCCAATGGATGACCTGTATGTCCTGACAAGTCCTAACCAAACCCAATAAAACCCGGATGCGACAAGCATGCACCCCATTACTCATCATCATCAAAATCCTCATACTCAAGCTCCTCCTCACCCTCCATAAGCGGAACCGTCGCATCATCCATCAACGACCCCGGATCTTCATTCCCCGGATCATTGATAAACGGCAATCCGCTCGGGCCTTTTTCTTCCGTGCCTTCGGTTTCGGGAGTCATGGCGCACCTCATTAATCTCAAATGTGTAAAACGTTCGAAAAGTATGGCCGCTAATCGTTCCAGCGCATGACGCGCAGGCACAAAAAACCCGGCATAAAGCCGGGTTTCCGTAGAACCGATCACTCAACGATGACGGTTCTTGTGTTTGTTCTTGTGCTTGTGGCCGCCCCCGGAGTGCGACTTGCCGCCATCGTCACCCAGGTTGTTGCCGACCGCGCCACCCGCCGCGCCGCCCAAGCCTGCGCCGATGGTCGAACCGGTGGAGCCGCCGAGGCTGTTGCCGATCACTGAACCGCCAGCGGCACCGAGGCCACCGCCAATGGCGGCTTCCGTGCGGTTGCGTTTGTTCGCTCCGACGGCACTGCCGGCTGCACCACCAACACCAGCGCCCACCGCAGCACCGGTGCTGCCGCCGAGTTGGCCGCCAACCACGTTGCCCAGCGCGCCACCCAATCCGCCACCCACGGCGGCTGTGCCATCACCAGCGGCCATGGCGCCTTGGGCCACCAATAATCCCAAAACCAATGCGGATAATGTCAAGCGCATACAGACCTCACAAGTCCCGGATCGGGACGGTACGCCCGCGGAGGGGGCTATGTGGCATTGGAGGGGATTTCGGGAAAAACGTTCAGCAACGAAAAGGCCCGGCATCAAACCGGGCCTTTTCAGACATGCGTTGGCAATCAGTGACGTTTGTGACCCTTGGACAGGTTGCTGCCCACCGCACCACCGGCTGCGCCGCCCAGGCCAGCACCGATGGTGGCGCCCGTTCTGCCACCCAGGCTGTTGCCGATGACCGAACCGCCCGCCGCACCGACGCCGCCGCCGATGGCTGCTTTGGTACGAGCACCTTTTTTGGCAGCCAGTGCACTGCCGGCCGCACCCGCTACACCAGCACCAATCGCTGCACCGGTGCTGCCGCCCATTTTCTGGCCAACCACGTTACCCAGCGCGCCGCCGAGACCGCCACCCAGTGCGGCGGTACCGTCACCAGCCATTGCACCTTGAGCAACCAGAAGCCCCAGAACCAGAGCAGGCAGAGTTAAACGCATGACGAAAACCTCAACAGAAGGAAGAAAAAAGGGCGCAGATTGAATGCTGTTGTCGCGGCAATGTCCAGCGTTGCAGCGCACTTGGCGCCGATTGGACAGCGGATATGGAAAAGGTTTTATAACGGACAAAAAAAAGCCCGCTGGGGAGACGGGCTGGAGACTTGCTTTCTAACGGATGGCTTCACCCTACTCAGGCGGGTGTGAAAAGTTTGTGAAAAAACCGGACAAAAGCTTCAATCAATGTAGGACGCTTCTCTACCAGGCAGGCATAAAAAACCCCGTTCAATGACGGGGCTCTGCGGGATAGAACTCACTTTCTGGAGCGGGTGGTGACCTTGGGCAGAAACTTCGCCTTCGGGCCCTTGGGTGCCGTGGACTTGATCTTGCCGGTCTGCACCGGATCCTCGCCAAACCCGGCCTGATACTCCGTCTGGCCGCAGCGCACGCAATTGTTGAATGAAAATTCAGCCCCGTCGTCTTCGATGTACGGATCAGTCATCTTCGCTCCCCTTCTCAAATGCGGGCCGACACTGGCAAACCCTTTTGCCTGAAAAAATATCGACCTCCAAGGCTTTTGAGACTAGCCGGTCATTCCTGGACTTGTGGTTCAGATCACCCGGAGCCCGACGAATGGCCTACGGAAATTAAACACATTGGGGAACCGTTGGTCCCATGCGGCTAAAGATTTGCGGCGACCGGCCGCTGCCCTTTTTCCTACGCAATGAATCTCAAGGAGAGAACATGGAAATCAAAGGATTCCCGACACTGCCTGTTGTAAAACTCACGGATGAACAGATCGCCGCCGGCAAGGCCGGGGCGGAGAAACTCAAGGAAAAGATCGCTTCGGGTGAAATCGTCATCAAGCAGCCGACCGGACCGAGTCCGTTGCAGCCTGGCGTGATCTACCACCCGGACCCCGTTCAGCCAGTTCAACCCGGCGATACGCCGCCTCTCGTCGCGATCGACACGCCGCTGACCTACGATTCGAAAGGCACCATCCTGCTCAAACCGCAGGGCTGATTATCAGCACAGAGCCCATTCCGTTGAATGGGCTCACTAGCCTCAGCGCAACTTGACCGCCGTACCGGTCGCAAACACCACCACCATGCCACCCTTCCCTGCCGGCATGCTGATCTCGAAATCCACCCCGACCACCGCATCCGCCTGCAAAGCCCGCGCACGTTCCTTGATCTCGTCAGTCGCCTGGATACGTGCCTCCTTCAATGCCCGCTCCAGCGTCTGCGAACGCCCACCGAAAAAGTCGCGCATGCCCGCGAACATATCGCGAATCACATTCACGCCCTGCACCGACTCGGCACTGACGATGTCCAGATACGCCGTAATCTGCCGGCCTTCGATGGAGTGGGTGGTGGAAATGATCATGGAGGTCGTCCTTTTACATACCGGATAAAACCGCGATTGTAATGCCCTGGCAAAGGGAAGCCGAAGCAATCTCTGTGACCAAAAACCAGACGCCAGAATGCACAAAACCCCTGGCTTCTTTCGAAACCAGGGGTTTTGTTTACATCGAATTTGGCGGTGAAGGAGAGATTCGAACTCTCGATACAGTTTCCTGTATACACACTTTCCAGGCGTGCTCCTTAAGCCACTCGGACACTTCACCGTATCTCTTCAAACATGTTCTGTCTGTCGAGGCGCGCTAATGTAGTCGAAAGCTTTTCTGATGGCAAACTTTTTTTCAGAATTTTCATGCGGTTAAGCGAAAAAGCCGCGGCCGCCATCGAGAGTCCATGGCGATCCGGCCAATCTCGGGTAAACGCGGCCCTTCTATATAGGCGCGCAGGCGTCAGGCACCGGGCGCGTTGCAGCGCATCGGCCAGTAAACAGTGACTGGCGGGTCAGTCACAGTGCTTTACCTGACCGGCGACGGTGGGTAACGTCTGCCCATCTTTCTTATAAGGAATTGCGCCATGAGCGACCTGATTGCCTACCACCTCGAAGACGGTATCGCGACCCTGACCCTGAGCAACGGCAAGGTCAACGCCATTTCCCCGGACGTGATCGCGGCCTTCAACGCGGCGCTGGATCAGGCGGTGGCGGATCGTGCCATTGTGATCATCACAGGTCAGCCGGGCATTCTCTCTGGCGGCTATGACCTGAAAGTAATGACCGCCGGCCCTAAAGAAGCGGTGTCCCTGGTGACTGCGGGTTCGACCCTGGCCCGTCGTCTGCTGTCGCACCCTTTCCCGGTGATCGTTGCTTGCCCGGGCCATGCCGTGGCCAAGGGCGCGTTCATTCTGCTGTCCGCCGACTACCGGATCGGTGTCGACGGCCCGTTCAGCATTGGTTTGAACGAAGTGCAGATCGGCATGACCATGCATCACGCCGGTATCGAGCTGGCCCGTGACCGCCTGCGTCGCTCGGCCTTCCATCGCTCGGTGATCAATGGTGAAATGTTTGATCCGCAAAGCGCAGTGGATGCCGGTTTCCTCGACAAGGTTGTAGCGGCCGAAGAGCTGCAAGGCGCTGCCCTCGCCGCTGCGCGTCAGTTGAAGAAGATCAACATGACCGCGCACAAGAACACCAAGTTGAAAGTGCGCAAGGCGCTGCTGGAAGCCCTGGACAACGCGATCATTCAGGATCAAGAGCATCTGGGCTGATAGCCGGCTTGCACCGATTCAGAAAAGCCCGACCGTCGTGTCGGGCTTTTTCTTACACGCCCAGTTAAAAACTCTGCGGCAGCTCTAGGACGCCTCTGACCAACAAGTCGGAAACATGCGCTTAAACATCGCCCATCTCCGGACTCTATAGCGGCAATTGCCGAAAACAGTGCACATCCGTACACTGCGCCACCTTTTGTCCCGATGGGCCTGAAAATGCTGTTCGTGTTTCGTATGTTGTTGATGGGCCTGCACTTTATTCTGGCGGGAATCCTCGGTGTGATCCTCGGGCTGTGCCGCCCATTCAATCCGGACAACAGTCGCCTGTGCGCCCGTCTCTATGCACTGCCGGCCATGTGCATTTTGCGTTTGCGAGTGAAAGCCGATGTCGGGCCGTTGATGAACAAACCCGACAGCTGCGTGATTATCGCCAACCATCAGTCCAACTACGACCTGTTCGTGTTCGGCAACGTGGTGCCGCGCCGTACCGTGTGCATCGGCAAAAAGAGCCTGAAGTGGGTGCCACTGTTCGGGCAACTGTTCTGGCTGGCGGGCAACGTGTTGATCGATCGTGGGAACGCGCACAAGGCGCGTCAGTCGATGCTGACCACCACCGACACTTTGCAGCACAAAGACACCTCGATCTGGGTCTTCCCGGAAGGCACCCGCAACCTGGGTGAAGAACTGCTGCCATTCAAGAAAGGTGCGTTTCAGATGGCCATCGCCGCCGGGGTACCGATCGTTCCGGTGTGTGTCAGCAGCTACATCAAGCACATGCGCCTGAACCGCTGGCACAGCGGGAAAGTTCTCATACGCTCGCTGCCGGCGATTCCTACCGCTGGCCTGACCATGGATGACATGCCCATGCTCATCAACCAGTGCCGCGAACAGATGCGCGAATGCATCGATGCGATGGACCGGCAGCTGCAAGCTGCGTGAAAAAGAAGCCCGCCCTGTGCGGGTTTTCTTTTGCCCGGTGAACTGTGCAGATTTCACTGACTCTCAAGCAGCGACACGGCTAAGCTGAAGCCATGTCTCCCCTGCCATCTGCCAAGAAGAAGTGAATCACCACCATGGGTCGAGTTGTTGCTGCTGCGGTTTACAGCGCTGGTAAGAAAGTCACCAACATTTCCCTCGACGAAGGCGCGGCCTGGGCCGCCAAGACCGGCCACTTCGTCTGGATCGGCCTCGAAGAGCCGAGCGCCCAGGAACTGTCCAACCTGCAACGCCAGTTCAACCTGCATGAACTGGCCATCGAAGACGCTCTCGAAAAACACAGCCGGCCGAAGCTGGAAACCTTTGGCGACGCGCTGTTCATCGTCACCTACTCGCCGGTGCGCGAACACGGGATTCTGCAGTTCATCGAAACCCATATCTTCGCCGGTAACGGCTACATCATCACCGCCCGCAACGGTCATTCGGCGTCCTACGCCCAAGTGCGCCAGCGCTGTGAGGCACGGCCGCTGCTGCTGGAACACGGGGAAGATTTCGTACTGTATGCGCTGCTGGATTTCGTGATCGAGAACTATCAGCCGGTGGGCGAAGCGATCCACGCCGAGATCGATGAGCTGGAACGCAACGTGCTGTGCAGTGCGCTCAATGAACACGACATCCAGAAACTCCATGGCCTGCGCCGAGACGTCTTGCGTTTGCGCCGTTACGCGGCGCCGATGGTGGAAATCGGCGAGGAGCTGCAGAAGCTGAGCTTCCCCTTCATCGACAAGAACATGCGCCCGTATTTCCGTGATGTGCAGATCCATGTGACGCGGCAGATGGAAGACCTGACCACCTTGGCCGACATTGCAAGCCAGACCATCGAAATCGGCGTGCTGCTGGAAGCCTCACGACAAAGCGTGGTGCAACGAAAATTCGCTGCGTGGGCGGCGATTCTGGCGTTCCCCACGGCAGTGGCGGGGATCTACGGGATGAACTTCCAGAACATGCCGGAGCTGAGCTGGCACTACGGTTATTTCGGCGTGCTGGGCTTTATCACGGTCGGCTGCGTGAGCCTGTGGGCGAGCTTCAAGAAATCGGGCTGGCTATGAGAAAAAACGCCCCCGTGCAAAGCACGAGGGCGTTCGAATTCAAACGGCGGTCGGCTTGTGCGCCACGAAGCGCATCATCCATTCCGCAACGGTGGTGCCGTGGTGCTGATGTTCCAGGCTGGCCACACCCTTGCTGTACACCTGCTCGCCCAGCGCTTCCTGACGCAGATCCAGCAGCGCCCGCGAGTAGTCGTGAATGAATTCCGGATGCCCCTGGAAGCACAGCACCTGATCGTTGATGTGGTACGCGGCGAACGGGCAGAAATCGCTGGAAGCAATCACCGTGGCGTTCTCCGGCAACGCCGTGACCTGATCCTGGTGGCTGATCAACAGCGTCAGCTCTTCGCGCACCGGGCTCATCCACGGCGCCTTGGCCGCCAGTTTGTAGTTGTGAATGCCGACACCCCAGCCTTGAGTAGCACGCTCGCTCTTGCCGCCCAGCAACAGCGCCAGCAGCTGATGGCCGAAGCACACGCCGAGCAGTTTGTCGCCCCGCTCGTAGCGGGTCAGCAGGTATTGCTTGAGGGTCTGGATCCACGGGTCGGTGCCGAACGAGTCGGCCTTGCTGCCGGTGACCAGATACGCATCGAAAGTCAGGTCATCACTCGGATAGTCGCCCTGCATCACGTTGTACACCGTGAACTCGGCGGCGATCGGCTGTTGCGAGAACAGGCGCTGGAACATCTGCCCGTAACCCTGATATTCATCGACCAGTTCCGGACGCAGGATGTCGGTTTCCAGAATGCAGATGCGTAGCGACATAAAAAATACCTGACACGTGATGGGAATAATGCACACGCCAGAGCCTGCCTTGAAACCACCCGGCAAGGCAAGCCCCGAAATGCGTCCCCGCCCCGTTAGAACAACTCGCCCTTCGCGGCTTTTTCCAGCAGCAACGCAGGCGGTGCGAAACGCTCGCCGTACTGTTCCGCCAGGTACTGCGCCCGCGCGACAAAGTCCTTCACGCCATATTGGTTGATGAACTGCAACGCGCCGCCCGTCCATGCCGCAAAACCGATGCCGAAGATCGAGCCGACGTTGGCGTCCGCCGTCGAGGTCAGCACGCCCTCCTCCACACAGCGCACGGTTTCGATGGCCTGCACGAACAAAAGTCGATCACGCACATCCTTGGGCGAAATCTGCCCGTCTGATTTCTCGAAACGGGTTTTCAGTTCGGGCCACAGATGTTTCTGCCCCCCCGCCGGGTACTCATAAAAACCGCCTCCCGCTGCCTTGCCCGGCCGCTTGTATTCGTTGAGCAGCAAGTCAATCACGGCGAACGCCGGGTGCTCAATCAGCGGTTTCCCTTCTGCCTGCAGGTCTTTGGCCGTTTGCTGACGGATATGGCTCATCAGGCTGAGGGAAACTTCGTCGGAGATCGCAAGAGGCCCGACAGGCATCCCGGCCTTGCGGGCTTCGGTCTCGATCATCGGCGCACTGACGCCCTCACCCAGCATGGCAATGCCTTCATTGGTAAAGGTGCCGAATACTCGAGAAGTAAAGAAGCCGCGACTGTCGTTGACCACAATCGGGGTTTTCTTGATTTGCAGTACGAAATCGAACCCGCGTGCGAGGGTTTCGTCGCTGGTTTGCGCGCCTTTGATGATTTCCACCAGCGGCATCTTTTCCACCGGGCTGAAGAAGTGCAGGCCGATGAACTTGCTTTGATCCGGCACTGCGGTCGCCAACCCCGTGATGGGCAAGGTCGACGTGTTGGAAGCAATCACCGCGTCGGCGCCGACCACCTGCTGTGCTGCTGCCGAGACCTTGGCCTTGAGATCACGATCCTCGAATACCGCCTCAATGATCAGATCGCAACCTGCCAGATCGGCGTCGCTTTCGGTCGGATGGATGCGCGCCAGCACCGCTTCACGCTGCTGCGCAGTCATCTGCCCGCGAGCGACTTTCTTGTCCAGCAATGCCGCCGAATGCGCCTTGCCCTTTTCCGCAGCCGCGAGGTTGATGTCCTTGAGCACCACGTCGATCCCGGCCGATGCGCTGACATAGGCGATCCCGGCGCCCATCATGCCCGCTCCGAGCACGCCCACTCGCTTCGTCACATAAGGTGCCAAACCCTGCGGCCGTGAACCGCCGGCATTGATTTCATTGAGCTGGAACCAGAACGTGCCGATCAGGTTTTTCGAGATCTGCCCGGTGGTCAGTTCGGTGAAGTAGCGGGTTTCGATCAGGTGCGCCGTGTCGAAATCCACCTGCGCACCTTCCACCGCCGCGCACAGAATCTTCTCCGGCGCCGGCAACGTGCCCTGGGTTTTGCTGCGCAGGATCGACGGCGCAATCGCCAGCATCTGCGCGACTTTCGGATTGGAGGGCGTGCCGCCGGGAATCTGATAGCCCTTCACATCCCAACGCTGCACCGCCGCAGGATTGGCCAGAATCCAGGCCCGGGCCTTGGCCAGCAGCTCATCGCGATCCGCTGCCAGTTCATCAATCAGCCCCGCCTGCAACGCCTGCTGCGGACGGACTTTCTTGCCTTCGAGCAGATACGGCAAAGCCTTTTCGATGCCCAGCATGCGCACCATCCGCACCACGCCACCGCCGCCCGGCAACAGGCCGAGGGTCACTTCCGGCAAACCGAGCTGCACCGACGCATCGTCCAGCGCCACGCGGTGGTGGCAGGCCAGGCAGATTTCCCAGCCGCCGCCGAGCGCCGCGCCGTTGATCGCCGCGACCACCGGTTTGCCGAGGGTTTCCAGGGTGCGCAACTGGCCCTTGAGGGTCAGCACCATGTCATAGAAGGCCTTGGCTTCGGGCTTGCCGACCTTGATCAGTTCATTCAGGTCGCCGCCGGCGAAGAAGGTTTTCTTGGCCGAGGTGATGATCACCCCGGCGATGTCATCTTTTTCCGCCAGCAGTCGGGCGACGCTTTGAGCCATGGCCTCGCGGTACACCGCGTTCATGGTGTTGGCGCTCTGGCCCGGCATGTCGATGGTCAGGAGAACGATGCCGTCCTGGCCTTTTTCGTAACGAATGGCTTGGGTCATGACAGGATTCCTTGGGGTCAGAGGCGTTCGATGATGGTGGCGATGCCCATGCCGCCGCCGACGCACAGCGTCGCGAGGCCGTAGCGCAGGCGTCGGGCTTCCAGTTCATCGAGCAAGGTGCCGAGGATCGCGCAACCGGTGGCACCCAGCGGATGGCCCATGGCGATCGAGCCACCATTGACGTTGACCTTGTCCGGATCTACGGCCATGTCCTTGATGAATTTCAGCACCACCGAGGCGAACGCCTCGTTGACTTCAAACAGGTCGATGTCTTCCACCCGCAGCCCGGCCTTGGCCAACGCCTTGCGAGTGGCCGGCGCCGGGCCGGTGAGCATAATGGTCGGATCGGTGCTGGTGACCGCCGTGGCGACAATCCGCGCCCGGGGTTGCAGGCCCAACGCGCGTCCCTTGGCCTCGGAGCCGATCAACATCAGCGCCGCGCCGTCGACGATCCCCGAGCTGTTGCCCGGCGTGTGCACATGATTGATCCGTTCGACGTGGCTGTAGACCCGCAGCGCCGTGGCGTCGAAGCCCATCTGGCCAATCATTTCGAAACTCGGTTTGAGCTTTCCCAGACCTTCAAGGGTCGACTCGGCTCGGATGAACTCATCGTGATCGAGCAGGATAATGCCGTTCTGGTCCTGCACCGGCACCAGCGACTTGCTGAACGAACCGTCGGCCCGGGCACGGGCGGCTTTCTGTTGCGAGTGCAGCGCGTAGGCATCGACGTCCTGCCGGCTGAAGCCTTCAAGGGTGGCGATCAGGTCGGCGCCGACGCCTTGTGGCGTGAAGTGGCTGTGCAGATTGGTCTGCGGGTCCAGCGCCCAGGCGCCGCCGTCGCTGCCCATCGGCACGCGGGACATGGATTCGACGCCGCCGACCACCACCAGCTCTTCGAACCCGGAGCGCACTTTCATCGCTCCCAGGTTCACCGCTTCCAGCCCGGAAGCGCAGAAGCGGTTGATCTGCACGCCGGCGACGCTGACGTCCCAATCGGCCACCTGCACGGCGGTCTTGGCGATGTCCGAGCCCTGATCGCCAATCGGCGTAACACAGCCAAGCACCACGTCATCGACCTGGCTGGTGTCCAGCGCCGTGCGTGCCTGCAAAGCGGTCAGCAGCCCGGCCACCAGGTTCACCGGCTTGACGCTGTGCAGCGAACCGTCGGCCTTGCCCTTGCCACGGGGCGTGCGTAACGCGTCGAAAATCAAAGCTTGGGTCATGACGTCCTCGAACCTGTGCGGTGAGTGAAATTCGTGCTGTCACTGTTGTCTTCGCAGGCGACGGATTCAATGACCACAGCGCTCAATGACGTTGACGCGCACGCTCAGACGGACGGTCATCCATGGCTTGGTTAACCGGTTCAGGTGCGCGAGCTGTCTAGCAAACGGGCGGCAAAGAAGCTGGCAATGGGCCTCATGCCTTTTAAATCGCGATAGGTGGTAAATACATACGAAATGGATCTAAGCGAAGCGTGACGCGGGCCCTAAGGTGAAGATGTACGTCGTTGTCGTCGGGTTTTGCCGAGACAGGTGTTCGCTACAGGAAGTGCAGCGCTTGCCGTCATGGATATGCAGGCAGGCATCAGGAAATAACAAAAAAGGCGGTCAAGCCATGTTCAAACAACCGAAAGTTCGTCAAGCAGGACTCATTCTTTTCGCCACGACGCTGTTGTTGATTCTGCCGAACCTCACCAAGGTCATCGGCTGATTCAAGCGGCAGGTATTGTTTATCGCCACTGAAAATGTGACTGGCCCGCTATCCGGGCCAGCGTGGCTGTGCCAACCTTTGCGCACTTCCACGACACGGACGGCGATCACTTGAAAACGCTCATTCTGTTCGGGGCCATGCTGCTGAGCATGCCCCTGTCTGCCGCGCAGCTGAACCTGGAGCTGGGCGCGAACAGCCGCACCTGGCAGACCGAGGAATTGCTCAAGCATCCACAGGTACAAACCCTCACGGTCAAGAATGATGTGTCCTACAAGAAGGACATGACTTATCGGGCCGTGCCCATTGCCGCGCTGCTGACCGGCATCAAACCGGACGATCACCTGCAAGCCGTGGCGCTGGACGGTTTTGCCGCAGAGCTGTCCGCCGCGCCGCTACTGAACAATAAAGGCTCGCGCGCCTGGCTGGCCATCGAGGATCCGGCGCAGCCCTGGCCGCCGCTGTCGGAAGGCAAGCACAGCGCCGGGCCGTTTTATCTGGTGTGGACCGATCCGCAGGCCGGCAATATCAGCCCGGAACAATGGCCATTCGAAGTGGCGAGCATCAAGCGCATGGCGCCGGTGGCCGAGCGCTTCCCTGCCCTGTTGCCGGATCCTGCGCTGAAGGCCGATGACCCGGTGAATCAGGGTTTCGCGCTGTTCCAGAAGAATTGTCTGGCGTGCCATCGCCTGAATGGCGCGGGCGATGCGCAGTTTGGGCCGGATCTGAATATCCCGTACAACCCGACGGAGTACTTCGGCGCGGACTTCCTCAAGCGCTACATCCGCGATCCTCAGAGTCTGCGTCAGTGGCCGCAGGCGAAGATGCCGGGGTTTTCTGCCGAGGTGTTGCCGGATGCGGATCTGCAGAAGCTGATCGGGTATTTGCAGCATATGGCCGGGCGCAAGGTTAAGCCTTGATGCCTTCCTTGTGGGAGCGAGCCTGCTCGCGATGCGGTGTCTCAGTCATGCACGTGCCGGCTGAAAGATTGCCATCGCGAGCAGGTTCGCTCCCACAGGAGTAGTGCGGTTATTGCTGCTGAACCGAGATCACCGGCGTCGGCGACACCAGCACTTTCGCATGCATCTGCTCTGACCCGCCGCCCCGGCGCATGCCGCGCACCGGGCAGGCATCCAGATAATCCAGACCCACTGCCAGTTTCAGGTGTCGCTCCGGCCGCGCCAGTTCATTGGTCACGTCAAAGCTGTACCACGCGTCATCGATCCAGGCTTCGGCCCAGGCGTGGCTGGCCAGATGTTCGCAATCCTCGCTGTACAGATAACCCGACACATAGCGTGACGGCACCCCGAGGCTGCGCGCACAGGCCAGAAACGCGTGGGCATGATCCTGGCAAACGCCTGCCCGCCCGGCAAACGCTTCGGCGGCGCTGGTGTCGACTTCGGTGGCGCCCGGTTTGTAGGTCATGTGCTGGTTCAGCCCGTGCATCAGGTCGATCAGTGCATTGCGGTCACGTCGCTGCTTGCAGGATTGTTCGGCAAACGCCCGCAACGCCTCGTCAGCCTCGGTCAGCCGGGTGAACCGCAGGAACGGCAGCGCCGACTGACTCTCGTGCTCCGCCTCGCGCAATTCGTCGATATCAACCTGCCCCCGGGCGCCGATGATGATCGCTTCGTGGGGCTCGTCCATGGTCAGCACGTGCAGGATGTTGCCGAACGGATCGAGCTGGGCGCGCACCGGGCGCGGCAGGTCAAGCTGCCAGCTCAGCACGTGCTGACGCTCGCTGTCGTGGGGTGTCAGGCGCAGGTACTGGATGCTCGCGCGCACCTGATCTTCGTAGTGATAGGTGGTCTCGTGGCTGATGGAAAGTCTCATGCGGCCTCCAGGTAGGAACTGTGAATGGCGTTGCCCAACTGGCGCACCAGCGGGATGAATTCGGTGAGCCAGGCGTGCAGCCCTTCCTCGAGAATTTCTTGAATACCGGTGTAGCGCAGACGCGCGTCCATTTCCGCCGCCAGTCGTTGCGCGGGACGACCGTTGGCCCCAGGCAACTGCGCCAGAATCTGGTCGATTTCTTCGGTGCAGGCCCGCAGCGAGCGCGGCACATCGGCGCGCAACAGCAGCAATTCCGCCACATGCCGGGCGCCGGGCGCGTCGCGATAGATCTCGGTGTACGCCTCGAACGAGGACAGCGCCCGCAACAACGCACTCCACTGGTAATAGGCGTGGGCCGTGCCGTCGCTGACCGCTTCGGCCTGATCGCCGGCCATCTCGTAACGGGCGTCGAGCAGACGCAAGGAGTTGTCCGCCCGCTCGATAAACGTACCCAGCCGAATGAAACGAAACGCGTCGTTGCGCATGATCGTGCCGTAGGACGCGCCCCGAAACAGGTGCGAACGCTCCTTGATCCACTCGCAAAAGCGGCTCATGCCGTAGCGGCTGAGGCCCTGATTGGCGATCCCGCGGATTTCCAGCCAGGTGGCGTTGATGTTTTCCCACATGTCCGCGGTGATCCGCCCGCGCACCGCGTGGGCGCTGGCTCGCGCCGCGCCGAGGCAGCTGTAGATGCTCGCCGGGTTCGCCGCGTCGAGGGCGAAGAAGTGCAGCAATCGCTCGGCATGCAATTCGCCGTGGCGTTCCAGGTAATCGTCCAGCGTGCCGGTGATCAGCAACGGCATCGCCAGTTCGTGCAAACCGTCGCCACGGCCGTCCTGCGGCATCAGCGACAGCGAATAGCTGACATCGAGCATCCGTGCGAGGTTTTCCGCCCGCTCCAGGTAACGCGACATCCAGTACAGATCCGAGGCAGTTCTACTTAACATGGCAGGCTTCCTTCAATCCTCGACCACCCAGGTGTCCTTGGTTCCGCCGCCCTGGGATGAATTCACCACCAGAGAGCCTTCACGCAGGGCGACACGGGTCAAACCGCCGGGCACGACCCGGGTTTCGCGGCCGGACAATACAAACGGGCGCAGGTCGATATGGCGCGGCGCAATGCCGTTTTCGACAAAGGTCGGACAGGTCGACAGCGACAGCGTCGGTTGCGCGATGTACGCGTGGGGCTTGGCCTTGATCCGCTCGCGGAACGCATCGATTTCCGCGGTCGTCGCCGCCGGCCCCACGAGCATTCCGTAACCGCCGGAGCCCTGGGTTTCCTTGACCACCAGATCTGGAAGATTGGCCAGGACATGGGAAAGCTCGGACGGGTTACGGCATTGCCAGGTCGGCACGTTCTTCAGGATCGGTTCTTCGTCGAGGTAGAAACGGATCATCTCGGTGACAAACGGATACACCGATTTGTCATCCGCCACGCCGGTGCCGATGGCATTGGCCAGCACCACGTTGCCGGAGCGATAGGACGACAGCAGTCCCGGCACGCCGAGCATCGAGTCCGGGCGGAAGGCCAGCGGATCGAGGAACGCGTCGTCGAGCCGGCGGTAGATCACGTCCACCGCTTTCGGGCCGTCGGTGGTGCGCATGAAGACTTTGTCGTCGCGCACGAACAGGTCCGCGCCCTCCACCAGTTCCACGCCCATTTCCCGGGCGAGAAACGCATGCTCGAAAAACGCGCTGTTGAACCGTCCCGGTGTCAGCACCACCACACTCGGGTCGTCGATCGGACTCGAGCTTTTCAGGGTATCGAGCAGCAGGTTCGGGTAATGGTCGATGGGCGCGATGCGCTGGGCCGCGAACAGCTCGGGAAACAGACGCATCATCATCTTGCGGTCTTCGAGCATGTAGCTCACGCCGCTCGGCGTACGCAGGTTGTCCTCGAGCACGTAATACGTGCCGTCGCCGTCACGCACCAGATCGACGCCGGAGATGTGCGAATAGATATCGCGATGCAAATCCAGCCCCTGCATCGCCAACTGGTATTGCTCGTTGGCCAGCACTTGTTCGGCGGGAATGATCCCGGCCTTGATGATGCGCTGCTCGTGGTAAAGGTCGGCGAGGAACATGTTCAACGCCTTGACTCGCTGAATGCAGCCGCGCTCGACAATCCGCCATTCGCTGGCGGGAATGCTGCGCGGAATGGTGTCGAAGGGAATCAGACGCTCTGTCCCCTGCTCGTCCCCGTAGAGCGTGAAGGTGATCCCGGCGCGATGGAACAGCAGATCGGCCTCGCGTCGCCGCTGGGCCAGCAGCTCGTCAGGTGTCTCGGCCAGCCACCGGGCAAACTCCCGGTAATGCGGGCGGATCTGGCCGCCGGCATCGTACATCTCATCAAAATAGGTGCGGATCATGCCGTACTCCTTGTCACTCCGGACATACAGGCCTTCGCAAGGCCCGTGCCATCGGCATAAACGCTTTGATTTCAATCGGTTGGATATTCACGCCACACGCACCGCACCATTCCTGTGCGGCAAATGCTCCAACCTGATCGCCCCCGCTTCATTGCGACGCAGTCCCGTCGCCTATCACCAGCATAGTCAGAGTTGATTTCACTGCCCGCAGGCCACTGCGGATAATCCGCGCATCCGCTGCAAAAACGTCGTTGACGAAGTATGCAGCCTCACTGATCCGGCTTGCCTCGGCAGCCCTTTCGGCCGTAACCCTGACCGGTTTCCTCTCCTTCCGGTCTTCCCTTTCAGCCACCTTTTCAGGTGGCTTTTTTTTGCGCCGGTTTCTTGTTTCAGGGTTTTGCCATGCGCTTTCGGGCCATAGAAACGACAACGGCCGACCCGAAGGTCAGCCGTAGCTCGACGTGTTGCGAGAGTGATCAGTTCAAACGGTGCCGGTTGCGGATCTCCTGTTTCACGCCCCAGCCTTCGATGATGCCGCCCAAGGGCTCGACCACCGCCGAGAAGCCCTGCTCGAAATCGCCAATGTCGTCGTAGGTTGCGTACATCACCTTGCTCAATTCCAGAGACCAGGCGCCGTCGTCGCGCGCACTGACCTGGGCATTGATGGATTCACCGCGAAATTTGCCTGCCGCCCTGCGCGCCCGCTCCTCGTCCGGGAAAATGGCGTAGAACTCGATGGGATGGAATCGGGAAAAATCGAAACCGCCTTCTTTCATGCGGCGCAGCACGCTGCTGCTGATGTCTTCTTGATAGGCTGTGCTCATGAATCGTCCCCCTCGCATAGATGGATAGACTTTCCGTATTCCCTGCACTGGCCCAAAGGGCCCGGGTGCTTACGGCAACCGCGTTGCCGGCGGGAAACAAGCATGTAGCTGACAAGACCAGACCTTAGCGATCCGTTCGCTGATCTCGCTTGCAGAGTAGCCCCAAGATAGAGCTGCTGCCAAGGCCTGGTACATGAAGAAAATGAAGATTCAGATTGGGGTGATGCTGCGGATTTCGATGCTGTTCTGGGTTTTCAGGCTTTTCACTCCGGCATCGGCGGTGCGCCCTTCCAGATCGTTCAGGTCTAGCTCGGCGGCGACAGGAAGCAGTCGTTCCTTGATCAATCGTGCGGCCTCATCGTCGCTAGGGCATTCCGCACGCTCGAAGACTTCATCGACAATTTCACCGTGATCATCCACGAAAGTGACTTTCCACTTTTGCATTGGAGCCTCCTCGAACAAACCCGCAAATGGGCTTACCTCTATCTCGACTTTTGTCAGGATTGATCGTTCAAAAGGTTTACAGCCGCCGAACATGAAAAAAAGTTATCCCATGTGGAAGCGGGCTTGCTCGCGAAAGCGAACGNTTCGCGAGCAAGCCCGCTCCCACAGGGGTTTTACAGTGCTTTTAGTCGTTGCTTGGCTTGTTCACCGCCTGCAGCACGTATTGCGGCAAGGCGAAAGCACCGATGTGGATTTCCGGGTTGTAGTAGCGGGTGACGATGCCGCTGCCGATGAAGCGCTGTTGCAGAACTTCGCGGCTCAGCTTGCGGTAGGCCGGGTTGGTCGAGCCCCAGGCGAAGGTCATCGAACCGCCGATGTAGGTCGGTACGGCCGCCTGATAGAAGTGCCAGTCCGGGAACAGGCTGCGCAGGCGGCCGGCAGTGGTTTTCACTTCTTCGATCTGCATGAACGGCGTGCCGTTCTGGGTCACGAGGATGCCGCCCTCGTTCAGGCAGCGGTGGCAGGCCTGGTAGAAGTTTTCCGAGAACAGCACTTCGCCCGGGCCGATCGGGTCGGTGGAGTCGGAAATGATCACGTCAAATTTTTCGGTGGTGGTGGCGACGAAACGCATGCCGTCGTCGATCACCAGGTTCAGGCGTGGATCGTCGTACGCACCGCTGGAGTGGTTCGGCAGAAACTCTTTGCACATGTCGACCACGGTGCCGTCGATCTCGACCATGGTGATGTGCTCGACGCTGGCATGTTTGGTCACTTCGCGCAGCATGCCGCCGTCGCCGCCGCCGATGATCAGCACGCGCTTGGCGGTGCCGTGGGCGAGGATCGGCACGTGGGTGAGCATTTCGTGGTAGATGAACTCATCGGCTTCGGTGGTCTGGATCACGCCGTCCAGCGCCATCACCCGGCCCATGCGCGGGTTCTGGAAAATCACCAGGTGCTGGTGTTCGGTGCGCACTTCGTGCAGCAGTTTTTCCATGCGAAAACGCTGGCCGTAGCCTTCGTAGAGGGTTTCCAGGTATTCGCTGGTCTTGGTGACGGTCATGGTGAAGTGCTCCGATGAATGCGCGGGCGCCAATCGTCAGGTTCGATTGCCCGGGAAAGGCGCGCATTCTACGTTGCCGAAGATGACAGGTCGAACCTCAGTTCATCGGCCCGACCCGATCAGGGTGCGAACGGTCAGATCCGCACATTGCCCCGCGGCCCGGCAATCGCCCAGATAATCAGGCCCAGCACCGGCAGGAGGATGATCAGCAGCACCCAGAGGATTTTCATCCCGGTCTCGGCGCCGCTTTTCAGCACATTGATGATCGCCCAGATGTCGAGCGCAAGAATGATCAGGCCAACCAGGCCGTTGAACGTGGAACCCATGGTGTCGCTCCAGAATAGTGGCATGCACTTTTAGGATAGACGGTCGCGCACAGGGTTCCCTTTTATTGCGTCAGACGTGAACGGCGACCTTCAAGGCTTCCAGCGACGGCGCGGCGGCAATGCCGACTTCGGCGCACAGATCCAGCACGCGCGGCACGTCGTTGCCGTAGGCCAGCACCACTTGCAGCTCGTCGTCGAGCAACTGGCTGAAGTTCATCAACGTGTAACCGCCGTTTTCCTTGTTCAGGCTGCTCATCTGTACCTGGATGCGGTTGAGCGCGGTCAGCGCCTCGGTTTTGGCCAGTTGCTTGGGCTTGAGGTTGAATTCGACGCCCGGGCCGAACGAGGCAACGATCTGCGCGAACAGGTCGGCGTAGGTGTCGGCCTGGAACAGCACGGTCTCCGGCAGGCTGCCGACCACCACCCACTCGCCCAGCGGAATCGGGAAAGTGTCGTCGTAGTTGATGTCCGGGTTGGCGGTCAGAAAAGCGTCGGCATCGGCGTAGGCCTGTGCCGCTTCGTCAGCGACCTTCAGGATCTCGTCTTCGCCCATGCAGCCGGAGCTGATTTTGCTGATGAGTTCGGCGAGTGCGGCTTTCATGGGGGCGGATCCTGTGGCGAAGAGAATTTTGAGGGCGCGAAGGATAGCGCATTCTCGCCTTCGCCACAGAACAGGTTCCGGCCAGCGGCCTCAGCCCAGCAGTTTTTCCAGCTGCGCGGTGGTGTCCACAGCGCCCATGGTGCGGGCCGCGTCCAGCGCGGTGACGCCATTGGCATCCTTGGCTTTCGGGTCGGCGCCCTGATCGATCAAGTAGTCGACGATTTCAACGCGGTTGAACATCGCCGCCATCATCAGCGCCGTGCGGCCATCGAAGGAGGCGCCTTCAATCTGCGCCCCACTCTCGACCAGGGCCTTGACCACGGCCAGATCACCCTTGAACGCCGCGCCGGCAATCGGGCTCTGGCCGTTGCCATTGCGTTGTTCCGGATCGGCCTTGTGCTTGAGCAGCACCTGCACCGCGTCCACGTGACCGTAATAGCTGGCGAGCATCAGCAGGGTGTCGCCTTTGCTGTTGGTCAGGTTCACCGGCAGACCGGCAGTGATCAGGCGATCGAGCATCACCGCGTCGCCCTCGCGCGCCTTGTTGAACACCTGTTCAGTGAATTCGGCGGCTTCTTCGGGGGTCATCTGGCGGCTTTGGTCAGACATGGTTCACTCCACTTTCGGTCAATCGGAAAGCCGATAGTTTCCCGAGCGCGGCGATAGCTGTCATCCCCTTTTTTCCGAGTCCGCCGATAGCCAATATCAATAGCGGTATTTGCCTGCCCGAATGTCGGCAAGAATTTCATCCGTCACCTGCACGTAGGTTTCGGTCCCCGGCAGCCAGGCATAAATCGGGTCATCCCCCGTCAGGCTGGGGTCGAAGCCTTCGTTTTTCAGGCGCGTCTTCTGGTACTTGAAGGTGCCGGTGGTTTCCATCTTGACCTTGACCCGCAGGAACAGCGGCACCGCGTAGGCCGGCATGCGTTGGCGGGCGAAGGCCAGCAATTCGGCGAAATCCAGGGTCGCCAGCGACTCGGCCGGGGTGATCGCCGCCATCCCGGCGCGACCGTTGGTGTTGGGGATTTCCACGCCATAGGCCACGGCTTCGGAAATGTGCGGATGCTGGAGCAGCAGGTTTTCGACCTCGGTGGTCGAGACGTTCTCGCCCTTCCAGCGGTAGGTGTCGCCGAGGCGGTCGACAAACTGCGCATGGCCGAAACCGATGTTGCGCAGCAGATCGCCGGTGTTGAAGAAGCGGTCGCCCTTGGTGAACACGTCCTGCAACACGACCTTGGCGGTTTTCTGTGGATCGGTGTAGCCGTCCAGCGGTGCCTTGTCGTCGATCCGCGCCAGCAGCAGGCCCCGCTCGCCCCGGCCGACCTTGCGCATGAATCCGTCATCGCCGCGAATCGGCTCGCCGCTGTCCTGGTCATAGGCGACCAGTTCCCAGGCCATCAGCGAGAAACCGATGGTGTTGTCGAAATTGAGGATGTTGGTGAAGCCGATATTGCCGTCGCTGGCCGCGTACAGCTCGCAAATGTGATCCACGCCGAAGCGGGTCTTGAACTCGGCCCACGCGCCGGGCCTCAGGCCGTTGCCGATCATCTTGCGCACGTCGTGACGGCTGTCGTCGGCGCTGAGCGGCTGATCCACCAGATACCGGCACAACTCGCCGACGTAGCCGATGGTGGTAGCGCGGTAACGACGCACATCGCTCCAGAACTGGCGGGCGCTGAACTTGCGGCGAATGGCGAAACCCGACGCGCCATTGACCGCCGACCCCCAGCACACGCAAAGCCCGGTGGCGTGGTACAGCGGCAAGGTGCAATAGACGATGTCGTCCGGGCGCATATCGAGGGCGATCACGCCGAAGCTCGCCGAACTGCGCATCCAGCGTCCGTGCTTGAACACGCCGGCCTTGGGCAAACCGGTGGTGCCGGAGGTGTAGATATAGAAACAGGGGTCATCGAAAAAAATCTGCCGGCTGCTGGCCGGGTTATCGCCCGAGGCGTCGGCACTGGCGCTGATCAGATTGACGTAGCCTTCGGGCGCGATGCCCGGATGGCTGAAGGTATCCTGATCGGCAACGAACCAGGCGCGCGCTGCCGGGATCGACACTTGCTCGCGTACCGCCGCAAACGCCGGCAACAACTCTTCACCGACGACAATCGCCGCCGGCGTCACCAGATTGATACTGTGGATCAGCGTATCGCGGGTCTGCGAGGTATTGAGCAGCGCGCTGACCGCGCCGACCTTGGCCAGCGCCAGAATCGTCACCAGCAGTTCCGGGCGGTTTTCAATGAACACCGCCACCACATCGCCCTTGCCGATGCCCTGCCCGTTCAGATAGTGGGCGATGCGGTTGGCCCACTGGTTGACCTGTGAATAACTCAGCACCACCTCGCCCGACAGCAGCGCGGGGCCCTCGGGATTGCGCAGGGTCGCCTGCTCGAATGTCCAGCCCAGGCCACAGGTTTGGGTCGGATCCGTGACGTTGGCCACCTTCATGCCTTTCACCACCCGAGGGATGGCTTTGGCAATCATCGGCAGCTTGCGGAGCATCATGCCCCAGGTAATCGTGTCGCTAGGCGCGTGGCGCATGGCAGCTCCCGTTCGACCTTGACGTGCAGGCCGGATTTTTATTGTCGGGCAATCGGGTGACGGAACCGGCGCTTCTCGAGCGAGGGTCGAGGCCGAAAATACGTCAGGGCTTCTCAGGCTGTACACGCGGTTTTTGCAATGTTTTGTATCCGCCCGGCGCTGCAACGCACAGCGGGATTCCGGCCGCAGATATTGGTTCCATCGGATCGACAATGATCCCGCAAAATGCAGGATGCACGATGGCCATTCATGCAGATTGCACGACGGACAAAATTCTACTTAATCATAAGTCATTGATTTATAAAGATTTAAAAAAACATAAATGCTGGCACAATCGCTGCAACTCCCTATACATGCTTGCCATTCAAGTGCATACGGAGCTGAAAGACATGAACCTGATCCAAGAAAAATTTACCTCCCTGTTCTCCAACTTCGCCGTCACCACCCAGCCCCGTCCCGATGGCGGGATTCTGCTGACGCTGAAGAGTGCCGACGGCAAAGTGTTCAAGCGTGCACTCACCTATCAGCAATTGCATACCGGTGACCAACTGTCGTGGGCGATCAGCGCGATCCGTCGTGATCTGGCAGAACAAGCCAGCGAGCTGCCGCAGATCGGCATGTTGCAAAGCCAGCAGCGTTTCGCCCTGCCGACTTATCACTCGATGTAATTCGAACACCGTATAAACAGACAGGCCGTGGAGCTTTCGCTTCACGGCCTGTTTTTTTTGCGCGTCGATTGGGTGAACTCAGAACGCTTCCGGCTCAATCCCGGTAAAGCTGTCGACGGTCACATGCCCTGCCAACTCCCCGCCTTCACGGGCCAGCCCGCAGGTTTGCAGGCCGGCAGCCTGGGCAGCATCGAGTTCCTGGACGATGTCGGACAGGAACAAGATCTCCTGCGGCTCGACCCCGATGGCCTGCTGGATGTTGCTGTACGACTGCGCTTCGCGCTTGGGGCCCGACGTGGTATCGAAGTAGCCACTGAACAGCGGCGTCAGATCCCCTGCTTCCGAGCAGCCGAAAATCAGCTTCTGCGCCTGGATCGAACCGGACGAATAAACAAACAGTTGATACCCGGCCTGATGCCAGCGCTGCAGCGCTTCAACGGCGTCCGGGTAAACATGGCCTTTCAACTGGCCGGCCTGATAACCCTGCTCCCAGACCATGCCCTGCAACGCTTTGAGCGGCGTGGCTTTGCGGTCTTCGGCGATCCACGCCAGCAGAATTTCCACGACCCGCTCGACGTCAGCCTGCGGTTCGTTGCTGTCGCGGCGCACGGCGTCCAGTTGCTCGGCAACATCTGCGCGCTGAGCGTTCTGGCGAACGAAATCCGGCAGGTGCTTGGCGGCATACGGAAACAGCACGTCGAACACAAAACTCACCGCGCTGGTGGTGCCTTCGATGTCGGTGAGAATGACCTTGATCGACATTGGCTCAGTCCTCCAGACGCGGGAAGCGGCCGGCGATGTCTTCGCCGGTGAAATTGGCGACCCAGCCTTCAGGGTTGTTGAACAGGCGGATTGCCACGAAGTGCGGGTTCTCGCCCATGTCAAACCAGTGTTTGGTGCCGGCCGGCACCGAAATCAGGTCGTTCTTCTCGCACAGCACGGCGTAGACGTAATCATCGATGTGCAGGGTAAACAGACCGCGACCGGCGACGAAGAAACGCACTTCATCTTCGCCGTGGCGATGTTCTTCGAGGAACTTGGCGCGCAACTCGGCTTTTTGCGGGTGATCGCTGTTGAGGCTGATGACATCGACGGTGATGTAACCGCGCTCGGTCATCAGTTTATCGATCTGCTCTTTGTAGGCACCGATCACTTCTTCCTGGCTGGCGCCCGGCTGGATCTTCGCGGCGGCTTGCCAGCGGTCGAAGCGCACGCCCTGCTCGGCCAGGGTCGAGGCGATGTCTTCGAAATGGGTCAGCACCTTGTTCGGAATCTCGGGGCTGGAAACGTGATAGACGGACAGGCTGCTCATGGGGCATTCCTCGGTATCGGCCTTGCCGTCCGGTTCTTTCAGACCGGTCGGGCACTGCATTCATCAGGCAAAGGGGCTGGTTCTGGTGAAGTCAGCCTTGGCGGTTCATGACGCTGCGGGTCTTCAACTCGCATTCAAACAGGAATTCAAAGGCCTCGATCTGACGCAGCGCGTCACTCATCTGCGCGCCCCAGGTGTAGAGGCCGTGGCCGCGAATCAGATAACCCACGCAATCGGGATGGGCGTCGAGCCAAGGCTGCACCTTGGCGGCGAGGCGCGCAATGTCCTGATCGTTGTCGAAGATCGGCACGCGCACCCGGGATTCGTGGGTGGAGATGCCGCTGAAGGCTTTTTGCAGTTCGTAATCTTCGAACTCGATGAAGTCTTGCGGCGTCAGGCGCGACAGCACCGTGGCGTTCACCGAGTGGGTGTGCAGCACCGCGCCGATCTCCGGGCGCCAGCTGTAGAGCTGGGTATGCAGGAGGGTTTCGGCGGACGGTTTTTTGCCGGGCTCCAGGCTGTTGCCGGACAGGTCGGTGGCGAGCACGTCGTCCAGGCCCAACTGGCCCTTGTGCTTGCCGGACACCGTCAGCAGCGCTTCGCTCGGTGACAGGCGCGTCGAGTAATTGCTGCTGGTGGCCGGCGACCAGCCGCGACCATAAAGAAAACGCCCGGCGTCGACAATTTGCTGGGCAAGCTGTTCACGGGTAAGGCTCATGGCCTGTCCTCTTGCATTCGAATGGCAATGATAACGGCAGCGGCGAGCGCTGCGAGACTGGCAATACTAAAGGTCAATGTCGCGCCGAGGGCATTCCAGCTGTAGCCGGAATACAACGCGCCGAGCGCGCCACCGGTGCCGGCCAGCGCTGCATACAGCGCCTGGCCCTGCCCTTGCTGACGCGCGCCAAAGCTACGTTGCACGAACGCGATGGCAGCCGCATGAAAGCTGCCGAACGTCGCCGCATGCAGCACCTGGGCAAACAACAGGACCCACAGGAATTCGGCGAACGAACCTAGCAGCAACCAGCGCAACGCCGCCAGCAGAAAACTCGCCATCAGCACCCGCCGCAGGGAAAAACGCGCGAGGATCAGGCTCATGGCCATGAACATCAGCACTTCTGCCACCACGCCGACCGCCCAGAGCATGCCGATCACGCCACGGCTGTAGCCCAAGCGTTCGAGGTGCAGGGTCAAAAATGTGTAATACGGCCCGTGGCTCATCTGCATCAGCGCCACGCAACCGTAAAACGCCAGCACCCCGGGATTGCGCAGTTGCTTGAGAAAGCCTTCGCCCGTCGGCCGGTTGCCCTGAGGCGGTTGTGCGTTCGGCACCCACAGGCTACTGAGCACGATGCCGGCCATGATCAACACCAGCGCCGCCGGGTAGATATCGAGGCTGAGCCACTCGAACAGGCGACCGAGGGCGACCACGGTGATGATGAAACCGATCGAGCCCCACAGCCTGATCTGACTGTAGCGGGAGGTCTGGCCCTGCAAATGCGCCAGGGTGATGACTTCGAACTGCGGCAGCACCGCGTGCCAGAAGAATGCATGCAAGGCCATGACCATCGCCAGCCAGGCGTAGGTCTTGCTGACAAAAATCAGCGAGAAGGTCAACAGCGTGCAAACCGCACCAAAGCGCACAATGGCCAGGCGCCTGCCGGTGTAATCGCCGAGCCAGCCCCAGATGTTCGGCGCCACGCAGCGCATCAGCATCGGGATCGCCACCAGCTCGCCGATCCGCGCGGCACTGAAACCGAGGTGATCGAAGTACAGCGCCAGAAACGGCGCCGTCGAACCGAGCAAGGCGAAATAGAAGAGATAGAAACTGGACAGCCGCCAGTACGGGAGCGCCGCCACGCTCAGACCGCAGCGGCAGTGAGTTGACCCATCAGAGCTGGCCCAGCACCGGGGTGCTCACGCGCACATCGGCGTTCTGGCCACGGTGGCGCAGCAGGTGATCCATCAGCACGATGGCCATCATTGCCTCGGCAATCGGCGTGGCGCGGATACCGACACATGGGTCGTGACGGCCCTTGGTAATGACATCGACCGGGTTGCCGTCGATGTCGATCGAACGGCCCGGGGTGGTGATGCTCGAAGTGGGCTTCAACGCCAGATGCGCGACGATCGGCTGCCCCGAGGAGATCCCGCCAAGGATGCCGCCAGCGTTGTTGCTGAGGAAACCTTCCGGAGTCATTTCATCGCGGTGCTCGGTGCCACGTTGGGCAACGCAGGCAAAACCGGCGCCGATTTCCACGCCTTTGACCGCGTTGATGCTCATCAGCGCATGGGCCAGTTCGGCGTCGAGACGGTCGAAGATCGGCTCGCCCAGGCCCGGCATCACGCCTTCGGCAACCACAGTGATCCTGGCGCCGACGGAGTCCTGATCGCGACGCAACTGGTCCATGTAGGCTTCCAGCTCCGGCACTTTGTCCGGATCCGGGCTGAAGAAGGCGTTCTGCTCGACCGATTCCCAGGTCTTGAACGGGATTTCGATCGGGCCGAGCTGGCTCATGTAGCCGCGAATGACGATGCCCTGGCTGGCCAGGTACTTCTTGGCGATGGCGCCGGCCGCGACGCGCATGGCGGTTTCCCGCGCCGAGCTGCGACCGCCGCCGCGATAGTCGCGCTCGCCGTATTTGTGGTGGTACGTGTAGTCGGCGTGGGCCGGGCGGAACAGGTCCTTGATCGCCGAGTAGTCCTTGGACTTCTGGTCGGTGTTGCGGATCAGCAGACCGATGGAGCAACCGGTGGTGCGGCCCTCGAACACCCCGGAGAGGATCTCGACTTCGTCGGCTTCCTGGCGCTGGGTGGTGTGGCGGCTGGTGCCCGGCTTGCGACGGTCAAGGTCGCGTTGCAGGTCTTCAAGGGAAATCTCCAGGCCCGGCGGGCAGCCGTCGACAATGGCGACCAACGCCGGACCATGGCTTTCGCCCGCGGTGGTGACAGTGAACAGCTTGCCGTAGGTATTGCCGGACATGCAGGACGCTCCGTTAAATCGAACCCAGATTCGTGATGCGCGCCAGTATACGCAGGCTAACCGAGTAGTTCATCCTCGAACCTTAGCGGTGTGGGTGAGTCCAACCGGCACCTTGGCAAATGATGGCGTGATGATGCTGCGAGTTTTGATCTTGAGCCTTTCCCTGTTTACCGGCTTCGTCCAGGCGACTGTCCTGCAACGTCCGGTCACGTTGACGACTGACAACGGCGAACTTTTCGGCTCGCTGTTGCTGCCCAAATCCGACAACCCCGTGCCGGTTGTCCTGATCCTTTCAGGCTCGGGTCCTACCGATCGTGACGGAAACAACCCCGACGGTGGACGCAATGACAGCCTCAAGCGACTGGCCTGGGTGCTGGCCAAACACAACATCGCCAGTGTGCGTTTCGACAAGCGCGGCGTGGCCGCCAGCCTGGCGGCAACCCCGGACGAGCGAAACCTGTCGGTGGAAGCCTACGTGGCGGACGCTGTGGCCTGGGGGCAGAAACTGAAAGCCGATCCGCGCTTCGGTCCGTTGATTTTGCTGGGCCACAGCGAAGGTGCATTGATCGCCAGCCTGGCGGCGCCGAAGGTGGACGCCGCCGCGGTGATCTCCCTCTCTGGCACAGCCCGGCCCATTGATCAGGTACTGCGCCGGCAACTGGCCCGCAGCCTCCCTCCTCCTTTGATGCTGCGCAGCAACGAATTGCTCGACAGCCTCAAGGCCGGGCGCACCGACGACAATGTGCCGGCGCCCTTACAGGTGATTTTCCGTCCGAGTGTGCAGCCGTACCTGATTTCGCTGTTCCGTCAGGATCCGGCGGCGGCCTTCGCTCAACTGCAAATGCCGGCGCTGATCGTGCAGGGCAGCAACGACATTCAGGTTCAGGTCGATGATGCGAAATTGCTCAAGGCTGCCAAACCGGACGCGCAACTGGCGCTGATCGAAGGCATGAACCACGTGTTGCGCATCGTGCCAAACGACGTGAAGCGGCAATTGGCGTCCTACAAGGATCCGAATTTGCCCTTGGCGGCTGAACTGGGGACACGCGTCCTTGAATTTATTGACGGACTTCGCACCCGTTAAGCTCTTTTACCCTCCAGTCTTGCAGAAAACGGCCGATAAGCCTTTGTCGCCAGCGTACTGGCTGGCGGCAAGCAGCTTGGACAGGATCTCGCCGTTATGACCGATACCCAGACTTCACCCGACACCACCGCTGAAAAAGACGCACCGCCAGCGGTCGAGCTGCCATGGGCGGATGTCCACGTCGAGCACCACAAGATGCTCCGCCTGGCGCCGTTGCAGACCGACCGCAACACCGGCGGGCGGCCGCTGCGTTTCGTTGAATTCGGATACGCCGAGCGCAACGGCAAAGAACACAGCCTGATGCGCATGGCGATCAAGTTGCCTGCTCAGCGTGTGCGCAAAGAACAGAATCATCTGGACGTGTGGGTCGATCACACGACCAAACGCGTGCATTTCGGCCCGGACAGCGGTCTGCAGATCGAACCGATGAACCGTGGCATCGGCCGCTTCATGGCCGCCCAGGGCATCAACTGGGCGAAAAAACGCTGGCCCACCTACACCGTCGACGGCATGGACTTGAACAACAAGGACGCGCTGAACGAAGACACTCGCTTGCGCCGCGATCACTTTTTGCGGGTGCATGGCTTTGATGTGGCTTACGCCGACGCCCAGCATTTGAAGGGCAGCGTCAAGGAAGTGAAGGTTGGTGACTTGCTGGGCGACTGGAACAGCGAGAAGCTGCAGATCGTCGAAATTCTTGAAGCTGCGCAAATGCTGCAGCAGGCCGAGCAGAACCTCGCCGAGCAGGAAGTGAAGCTGAAGAAGCAGGAAGACAAGGTCAGCAAGTTCAAACGCGAAGACGCCGGGTTGCGGTTCACCATTACTTGTCTGGTGGCGTTTGCGGTGTTTCAGGCTGGGTTGCTGATCTGGATTGCAACGCACCGTTGATGGCTTGAGACCACGGTACCGCCATTCGCGAGCAGGCTCGCTCCCACAGGGGAATGCATTTCAGCTGTGGGAGCGATTCATGCCATTTAGACGCGGGAAGCGAAGAGTGCCTGATGGGCGCGGCACTGTTCGGCGGTCAGCATGAACACGCCATGCCCGCCGCGCTGGAACTCCAGCCAGGCGAAATCGACTTCCGGGTACAGCGCTTCGACGTGTACCTGGCTGTTGCCCACCTCGACAATCAGCAGACCCTTCTCGGTCAGATGATCCGCCGCTTCGGCGAGCATCCGGCGTACCAGGTTCAAACCGTCGTCGCCGCAGGCCAGGCCCAGTTCCGGCTCGTGCTGGTATTCGTCCGGCATGTCGGCGAAATCTTCCGCATCGACGTAAGGCGGGTTCGACACGATCAGGTCGAAACGCTGGCCCGGCAGGCCATCGAAACCATCGCCCTGCACGGTGAACACCCGCTCATCGACGCCATGGCGCTCAATGTTCTGGTTCGCCACTTCCAGCGCTTCGAACGACAGATCCGCCAGCACCACTTCGGCATTCTGGAACTCGTAGGCGCAGGCGATGCCGATGCAACCGGAGCCGGTGCACAGGTCGAGAATCCGCGCAGGTTCGTCACCGATCCATGGGGCAAAACGGTTTTCGATCAGCTCGCCAATCGGCGAACGCGGGATCAGCACGCGCTCATCGACGATGAACGACATGCCGCAGAACCAGGCTTCGCCCAGCAGGTAAGCGGTGGGAATGCGTTCTTCGATGCGGCGCTTGAGCAGGCGCTGAAGATTGACCAGTTCATCGTCTTCCAGCGCGCAATCCAGATAGCTGTCAGCGATTTCCCATGGCAGGTGCAAGGCACCGAGCACGAGCTGCCGGGCTTCGTCCCAGGCATTGTCGGTGCCATGGCCGAAAAACAGATCCTCCCCATGGAAGCGGCTGACGGCCCAACGAATGTGGTCGCGCAGGGTACGAAGTCGGGAAGTGATCACGGGGCAGAACTCCAGAAAAAACGACTGGCGATTCTAGCAGCCAAAACGCGCCGCGACGACGCAGGAAAGATCCCGGGGCGACGGTAGGACTCTTCCGATTTTCCCCTCGGCTATTGAACAGATCGTGTAACTTGACAAGGCTGCAGGCCAGCAACGACGGTGTCTACGATGGTAGCGATTCACAGAACCGCTCAGCCAGAGGACAATGTCGCAAAAGCCCCACCCGAAGGAGCCCCAGAATGTCCGTTCCAAAAACGATGTTTCAACTCAGCGGTCGCGGTTACGCAGCGGCCACGTTGAGCCATGCCACCGTGGTCATCATCGATGCCCAGAAAGAGTACCTCAGCGGCCCGCTGGCCCTGAGCGGCATGGACGCGGCTGTCGCGAACATCAAACAACTGGTTGCCGCCGCCCGCGCGGCCGGCCGGCCGATCGTGCATGTGCGCCACCTCGGCACCGTCGGCGGTCTGTTCGACCCGCAGGGCGAACGCGGCGAGTTCATCCCCGGCCTGGAACCCCAGGGCGATGAAACCATCATCGGCAAGTTGCTGCCGAGCGCTTTTCACGGCACCGAACTCTACGATCGTCTGCAAACCATCGGCTCGCTGGACCTGATCGTCTGCGGTTTCATGAGTCACTCCAGCGTCAGCACCACCGTGCGCGCGGCGAAGAACCTGGGTTTCCGCTGCACCCTGGTCGAAGATGCCTGTGCCACCCGCGATCTGCCATTCAAGGGCCGCGTGCTCAGCGCCGAACAGGTGCAGGAAGCGGAAATGGCGATCATGGCTGACAACTTCGCTACCCTCGCCCTGACCCAGGATCTGATCTGATCTTCCGTAAATGAGCGGCTCAGCCCGCCGCTCATCTGCAAAAACCTCGCATTTGCTTCAATTACCCTAGCCTCAGGAACAACCCGGTCAACTCCCGGTCGAAGGGCCGATACCCATTGAGGAAGGTCGGAATGAAGTTATCCGATGGATTTGACGCACGCCGCTTGCGGCCCAAAGGCCAAAGCAACTGGCGATTTCGATTCGGCGCGGCGATTGCGGCCATACTGGCGACGTTCGGCGTGCTGCTGGCGATGGCCGGGGCCGCCAGCCTGCTGGGGCGCCCACCGGCGCTCGGCGACCTGAACGCAACCCCGCTCGGCTCCGCAATCATTCTCGCAGTCGGCCTGCTGTTCCTGTATTTCGGCGTGGCCCTGTGGCGTCGTTGCCGGCGTCGCGCACGGCAATCGCGAGAATTGAACATGTCCCCGCACCTGATGAAAAAACACGATTGATCGACGGCCTGGCTTTTTGCCGGGCCGTTTTGTATCCGTTTGGGTAAACTGGCCGCCCTTCGCGGAGGCTGATATGCAAGACGACGATTTTTCCCTGTTCAAAAGTGCGATCCAAGGCGTCAAGCCGATCAAGCACGACCGCGCCGACACCGGCAAACCCAAGGCTGACCGAGACCGGATCGCCAAGCTGCGCCAGTCCGCCACCGTGCGCACCGACACCACCACCGTTGACGGCCTGTCCGATCAGTTCGTGATTGACGTCGGCCCCGAAGACGAGCTGATGTGGGCCCGTGACGGCGTGCAGGAAAGCCAGATGCGCAAGCTCAAGATCGGGCAGATCCCGTTCGAAGGCAGCCTCGACCTGCACGGCATGAGCGTAGAAAAAGCCCGCGAAACCCTCTGGGCGTTTCTCGCCGAAGCGACCAAATTCGAAATCCGCTGCGTGCGCGTCACCCACGGCAAGGCTGTGCGTCTGGACGGCAAGCGGCCGATGATCAAAAGCCACGTCAACACCTGGCTGCGCCAGCATGCGCAAGTGCTGGGTTTCTGCTCGTGCCAGGCGAAACATGGCGGCGCCGGCGCCGTGTATGTGATGCTCAAACGCACCATGATGGAAGGCCGCGACGAATAATCCCGTCACACCGAACTTGCAGGGTCGTGTCCGCCACCGTACCCTTGCCCTTTGCGAAAATCCCCACAGGTAGTTTCATGTCCCTGGAACAGAATTACACCGCGATTCTCGGCCAACTGGGCGAGGACGTCTCCCGCGAGGGCCTGCTCGACACGCCAAAGCGTGCCGCCAAAGCCATGCAGTACCTCTGCCGCGGTTATGAACAGACGCTCGAAGAGGTCACCAACGGTGCCCTGTTCAGCTCCGACAACAGCGAAATGGTGCTGGTCAAGGACATCGAGCTCTACTCGTTGTGCGAACACCACCTGCTGCCGTTCATCGGCAAGGCCCACGTCGCGTACATCCCGAGCGGCAAAGTGCTAGGCCTGTCGAAGGTCGCGCGGATCGTCGATATGTACGCCCGCCGCCTGCAGATTCAGGAAAACCTCAGCCGCCAGATCGCCGATGCGGTCCAGCAAGTCACCGGCGCGCTGGGCGTGGCCGTAGTGATCGAGGCCAAGCACATGTGCATGATGATGCGCGGTGTGGAGAAACAGAATTCGTCGATGATCACTTCGGTGATGCTCGGTGAGTTCCGTGAAAACGCAGCGACCCGCAGCGAGTTTCTCAGCCTGATCAAGTAATGCGTGACAGAAAAAACCGGCGTTGATCGCCGGTTTTTTTTCGTCCGTGAAAAATCGGGTAAGCTGCGCGCCTTCTTCAATCTCCCTGTGAGGCTTGTAACGTGTTCGTCAAAGCGCTTCGTGTCGGCCTCGGCCAACTGATCATCTTCCTTGATTTCCTCACCCGCCCGGGCAAGAAGCAGCGCCCCGCCGCTGCCCAGGCTCAGGTTGATGCCGCCGCCAGGAGCCTGACCCTGTATCAGTTCCACGCCTGCCCGTTCTGCGTGAAGACCCGCCGCAGCCTGCGCCGCCTGAACGTTCCGGTGGCCCTGAAGGATGCGAAGAACAACGAGCAGGATCGCCAGACCCTGCTGGAAGAGGGCGGCAAGATCAAAGTGCCGTGCCTGCGCATCGAAGAGAACGGCCAGACCACCTGGATGTATGAGTCGAACACGATCATCGAGTATCTGAACCAGCGGTTCGCCGCAGTCTGAATCAAAAAAACCGGCCTGATGAAGGCCGGTTTTTTCATGCGGCCTCGGCGGCCTGCGCCTGGCGCACCACCGCTGCCAGGCGTTTGAGCCCTTCGTCCAGTCGAGCCGGGTCGATGTGACTGAAGTTCAGGCGCAGATGACCGGGGTTGCGATCCGGATCGGGAAAGAACGGTTCGCCGGGCATGAACGCCACATCGTTGGCCAGCGCGGTGTTCAGCAACGTGCGGGTGTCCAGCGGTTGCTTCAGGGTCAGCCAGAAAAACAGCCCGCCCTGCGGCGTGTTCCAGTCCGCCAGATCGGCGAAATGGGTTTCCAGCGCCACTTGAAAGGCATCGCGGCGCTGACGATAGAAGCCACGCAATTCACTCAAGTGCTGCTGATATTTCTCACTGCCAATCCACTGCAATGCCTGCCACTGACCGATGCGGTTGGTGTGCAGATCCGCCGACTGCTTGAGTTTGAGCAGATGCGGAAACAGGTCCGGACTGGCGATCAGGTAGCCGACGCGCAGACCCGGCAACAGGGTTTTGGACACGGTGCCGGTGTAGATCCAGCTGGATTTCTTGAGGCGCCCGGCAATCGGCTGGGCGCTGGCGCCGTCGAAGGTCAGCTCGCGGTAAGGCTCGTCTTCGATCAGGGTCACGCCGAATTCGTCGAGCAATGTCGCAACGGCTTCGCGCTTGGCTTCGCTGTAGCGCACGGCCGATGGGTTCTGGAAGGTCGGAATCAAATAAATGAACGCCGGGCGGTGCTGCTCCAGACGCTGGCGCAACTGTGCGAGGTTCGGGCCATCAGCCTCCAGCGGCACGGTCAGGCAATCGGCGCCGAACAGCTGAAAAATCTGCAAGGCCGCCAGATAGGTCGGTGCTTCGAGCAGGATTTCGGTGCCCTTGTCGATGTACAGCTTGGCCGCCAGGTCCAGAGTCTGCTGGGAACCACTGACTACCAGCACCTGACTCGCCTCACACGGCAAACCCAGTGCCCTCGCCTCTGCTGCCAGCGCTTCGCGCAGTGCTGGCTCACCTTCACTCATGCCGTACTGGCCGAGAGAAACTGGCATCTCAGCCCACTCGACCTTCGGCAACATGGCTTCAGCCGGCAAACCGCCAGCGAAAGACATCACTTCCGGACGCTGGGCCGCGGCAAGGATTTCACGGATCAGAGAACTTTTGAGGCGCGAGACACGTTCGGAAAAAGCCATGGAAGTCACCGCTAGCGAGGCATGGGAAAAATGAGTCAAACTTGTTGACTGAAATTACGACACCTCACTCGGAAACGTCAACATGCTTGACCTTAAAAACTGCGCCAGCCAACAACAGGCCATGGAAGCCTTCTTCTTCGGTTATCAGGCGTTCACCGCCAAGGCTGACGAAATGCTCGAGCGTCGCGGCCTGTCCCGAGTGCATCAACGCATTGTGTTTTTCATAGCTCGCTATCCGAACCTGAGCGTCAAGGAATTGCTCGCGCTGCTCGGCGTCAGCAAGCAGGCGCTGAACATGCCGTTGCGGCAATTGCAGGAAATGCACCTGGTGAACAGCGTGGCGTCCGAGACCGATAAACGTAAACGCCTGCTGGAGCTGACCGTCGAAGGTGCGAAATTTGAGCAGGCGCTGCGTCGTGAACAGGTGAAATTGCTCGAGCGCGTCTTTGCCGAAGCCGGCGAAACGGCGGTCAACGGCTGGCTGGCGGTCAATCTGGCGCTGGGAACCAATCGCCCAACCGAGTGATATAGCTCGATCACCAGTCTTTTCGTCTACAAAACCAAAAACAATATTTGCTTTATTTGTACACAAAAGCATAATCCACAGCGTGCGAGTTCCTGACCGCATGGTCAACAAATTCGCGTATGCCTCAAAGGACCGCTGCCACCCCTCATGGGTCCGGTCCTGGAAATAACAATAAAACTCTTGAGGAGTACTCGCTGTGGAAAGCCGCAAATCCGAAGCATCGACGCTGGAACTCTCGCCGCCGTTACGCACTGGCCTGCTTGAGCGCATCTTCAAACTCAGCTTGCATGGCACCACGGTGAAGACCGAGCTGATTGCCGGTCTGACAACCTTCATCACCATGGCCTACATCATCTTCGTCAACCCGAACATCATGGCCGATGCCGGGATCGATCACGGTGCAGCCTTCGTCGCCACCTGTATCGCCGCCGCGCTGGGCTGCCTGCTGATGGGCCTCTACGCCAACTGGCCGGTGGGCCTGGCGCCGGGCATGGGTCTCAACGCTTTCTTCACCTACACCGTGGTCGGCACCATGGGCTACAACTGGGAAACCGCCCTCGGTGCGGTGTTCGTCTCGGGCGTGCTGTTCATGATCCTGACCTTTTCGCGGATTCGCGAATGGCTGCTCAACAGCATTCCGGTCAGCCTGCGCTATGCGATGGGTGCCGGCGTGGGTCTGTTCCTCGGGCTGATCGGCCTGAAAACCGCCGGCATCGTCGTCGATAGCCCGGCCACCCTGATCAAGCTCGGCTCGCTGCGTGAACCCGGTCCGCTACTTGCCGCCATCTGCTTCCTGATGATCGCGATCCTCAGCTATCACAAAGTGTTCGGCGCAATCCTCATCAGCATCATCACCGTGACACTGGCCGGTTGGGGAATTGGTCTGGTGCACTACGAGGGCATCATGTCCGCGCCGCCAAGCCTGGCGCCAACCTTCATGGCCATGAACGTCGTCGGCGTGTTCAACGTCAGCATGATCAGCGTGGTGCTGGCCTTCCTGTTCGTGCACATGTTCGACACCGCCGGCACCCTGATGGGCGTCGCCCAGCGCGCTAACCTGGTGAACCCTGACGGGCGCATCGAAAACCTGTCCCGCGCCATGAAAGCCGACTCCGCCTCCAGCGTATTCGGCGCGGTAGTTGGTGTCCCTCCCGTCACCAGCTACGTGGAAAGTGCCGCCGGCGTGGCCGCTGGTGGTCGGACTGGTCTTACCGCCGTCACCGTGGGTGTGCTATTTATAGCCGCGATGTTCTTTGCACCGCTGGCCGGCATGATTCCCGCCTATGCCACCGCTGGCGCGCTGATTTATGTAGCGATGCTGATGATGGGCGGCATGGCGCACATCGAATGGGACGAAGCGACCGACAGCATTCCGGCGATCGTCACCGCGATCATGATGCCGCTGACCTTCTCGGTCGCCGACGGTATCGCGCTGGGCTTCATTACCTATGTCGCGCTGAAGGCCGGCACCGGTAAATACAAGGAAATCTCCGTCAGCCTGTGGGTGCTCTGCGCGATCTTCATCGCCAAGTTCATCTTCCTGTAAGCACTACGCGGTTCATGCTTCAAAACAGCCTCACCTCACCGGGTGGGGCTTTTGCACATTCTTGATAACGATAAAAAGGAGCAAGTGATGAGTCTGGAAACCTGGCTGCTGTTCAGCGGCGCTGCGCTGGTGGTGATCCTGATTCCGGGGCCGCTGTCGTTGCTGATGATCAGCAACAGTCTGAATTACGGTCTACGCCGTTCCTACCCGGCCTTTCTGGGTGGCGTGAGTGCATCGATCTGCCTGCTCAGCGCTTCGGCTCTGGGCCTGGGTGCCCTGCTGCTGGCATCGGAAAAGCTGTTCAGCGCATTGAAGATCGTCGGCGCCCTGTACCTGTTCTACCTCGCCTGGCAGAGCTGGCAGCAATCGCGTCAGCCATCGGTCGGGGCCGAAGTCCCGAATGCAGCGCCGGCTCCACGCTTTCGCGCGCTGTTCGGTCGAGCCTTTGTACTGGGTGCAAGCAATCCAAAAGATATCCTGTTCTTTGCCGCCTTCCTGCCGCAGTTCCTTAATGCCGAGCAGCCATTTCTGCAACAACTGCTGGTGATGATCGCGACCTGGACGGTGCTTGATCTGTTGTGCAAGCTGACCTACGGCCTCGGCGCCCACGGCGCGGCGCGTTACCTGCGCAGCGGCAAGGGCCAGAGCTGGTTCAACCGCATCAGCGCCGGATTGTTTGGTGGCGCAGGGGCGGCATCGTTGCTGAGCAGCCACTGACCCCGGCACACCGGCTGACACCTGGAAACATCTGATTCGGTGCGTAGACATATCTACCGCATTTCGCCGAGTCGATTCATTGAACATCCAGCCTCTCCCGTCCGGAGAGACATGAATCGACTCTGCGAGTACCTATCCCATGAGCCCCAAACGTCCAACACGCCCCAAACCAGCAACCTCATCACAGGAATCGAACGTCGGGATCCGCGATTCAACGATTCCGATCATTTCACGTCCACCCCCGACAGCCCCTCATCACGGTATCGACGCAACACCCACAATCGCCCCGCGCGAGTTTGTTCATACATATCCCGAACACAGTGTCCTTGAGATCGTCGACCTCCCCGCTGACACGCTGATCACCCCTGTCGCTCCCCACATGCCGATCGACCAGTATTTTCTCCCACCGAGACTGCTCACCCGCCTGCCCGATCCCGATCCACGATCAGGCATTCGATCAGCCGGGGCGCTGAGGCACTATGTCGATCTCCAGGAAGGTGGAACAGTGCTGGTCGGCAACGATGCGGAAAACGGTTTCAGGGCCAGGCTTGCGAGTGAAATCAACCCTTCCGGCCCTTGGCTCGAACAGATAGAAGGCTCACTTCAATGGCGCGTACGCTCGAGGGCTGAAACCGACGACGCGCCTTCCACCCTGTTCATCAGTCGCGTGCCAGTGCCGCAGGACGCTGCCACATCCGGACAATGGGCTGACCCGTGGCGACAATGGGAACCTCCTCTCCATCACCGATCGCCAGACGACATCATCGTCGACGGAATCCATTACAAATTGCTGCCGCGTGGCACCGATGCCGGAGATCCGATCGTATATATCAAGAACCCGGAGCACATGATTTACGACTTCGCGCTGCTGGAGCGGGTTCTGCGAAGAGATTTCATGCAACAACCCCGTGGCGCGATCCGCGTACCTCCTGCGTTTCACTGGGAAATCGACCCGAATCCGCCCTTCCAGCAACCGTTGACGGACTATGTCGCCAATCGGTTTCCACAACTGTCCCAAACCACGGTCCGCAACGTGGCCAGACACCAGTTCGTCCTCGCCAATGGCGGCGACATTGCCACGGGCAGCGGACTTACCCGGCTCAGGCAAACCTTCAATGACTGGCGCATGGGCAACGATGCACTGCGCCCGGAGCTGGCCGATCCACTGCTGATGCTGCCGATACTGCATACGTCCAGCAACGCCCACAGCAACGATCTGACGCTGGAGCTTCCGACTCCCAATACGGACGGCTCCCTGCAACGACTGGACTTCGATCCGGAGAGGTTTCGGCCGCAATGGCGAAATTACATGTTGACGCAGTCAGCGGTCGACCTGAAGCGCTTCATGGCGTACGTGCTGCGACACAATGGCTACGAAGTTTTCGATCCCAGCAGGGCAACCGTATATCCAACGTTGGTTCTTCGCCAGAAGATGCACGACTTTGTGTATTGCCTGAGCCTATATCGCGTCAGGGGCCGGAAAATTCATCGGCTGACGAATCTCGAGCCGAACGACTTCGACGCACGACTGGAGCATCTGGTCGACCCGCCGGCAGCACAGGTGGTCAGAGAGGCACATGCACAAAACCGGTTGATCTGGCTCAAGGGTGGATCTCAAATACTCGCCTCCCACGCGGATACCGTTTTCATCGTCAGGGACAATGACGCGAGGCTTTGAAACCGTGACTCTGCCTGCCGGTGGTGGTTCGAAACGCAAAAAAAAGCCCGCAGTGTGAGCGGGCGAAAGACCAAAGAAGCTATATGCGCAGTCGCTTCCCGGTGGGGGCAGCTGCTTGGGGGTCAGCTGCCCCGATAGGTGGAATAGCTGTAAGGCGAGATCAGCAACGGCACGTGGTAGTGATCCTGTTCGGCAGAGATGCCGAACCGCAGCACCACCACGTCCAGAAATGCCGGCTCCGGCAACTGGACGCCACGGGCGCGGTAGTAATCGCCGGCGTGGAACTGAACCTGATAGACACCGGTACGGTAGTCATCGCCTTGCAGCAGCGGCGCATCGACCCGGCCATCGCTGTTGGTAAGCGCACTGGCGACCAATTCCAGGTGCGAACCTTCAACGCGGTACAGCTCGACCTTGATCGAGCTGCCCGGGCAACCGTGTGCAGCGTCCAAAACGTGTGTTGTCAAACGTCCCATTGATTCTGCGCGCCTGCCTGCGTGGAGCAGTCAGGCCTCGCGCCTCCCGAAGTCAGTTGAAAAGGAGACCGCACCGTTTCGGAGCACGAAAAGCTGCGGCGAGCGACTGATTAAGACACTTTTAAAAAAAATTGTACACAATAAAAACGACATTTTTCCTCTCACCCCCAGCCTCCGCCGATTTTCCGCTGCTCAGCCCTCGAACCATACATTCATTGAACCTCTGATCCATTAGCTGACTGATCAGGCAGATTTCTTGCAGGCTCTCACCGTTATCAGCAAAAGAGGACGGCCGGTGAAAAATGCGAAAATTCAGGCTTACAAATTGAGAATAAAGTTGTATACAATCAGCCCATCGCTGTGACGCCAGCTGCCATCCCATCTTCAAGGCGCCACACAATCTGTCAACGAATAAGAAGGAAGACTGCAGTGAGCGCTGACTACCCACGCGACCTGATCGGTTACGGCAGTAACCCTCCTCACCCACACTGGCCGGGCAATGCCCGGATCGCCCTGTCCTTCGTACTCAATTACGAAGAAGGTGGCGAGCGCAACATCCTGCATGGCGACAAAGAATCGGAAGCCTTCCTCTCGGAAATGGTCGCGGCCCAGCCTCTGCAAGGCGCGCGCAACATGAGCATGGAATCGCTTTACGAGTATGGCAGTCGCGCCGGCGTCTGGCGGATCCTGAAACTGTTCAAGGAATTCGACATTCCGCTGACCATCTTCGCCGTGGCCATGGCCGCCCAGCGTCACCCGGATGTGATCCGCGCGATGGTCGCGGCCGGTCACGAGATCTGCAGCCACGGCTACCGCTGGATCGACTACCAGTACATGGACGAGGCGCAGGAACGCGAGCACATGCTCGAAGCGATCCGCATCCTCACCGAACTCACCGGCGAGCGCCCGCTGGGCTGGTACACCGGTCGCACCGGCCCGAACACTCGTCGTCTGGTGATGGAAGAAGGCGGTTTCCTCTACGACTGCGACACCTACGACGACGACCTGCCCTACTGGGAACCGAACAACCCGACCGGCAAGCCGCACCTGGTGATCCCGTACACCCTGGACACCAACGACATGCGCTTCACCCAGGTCCAGGGTTTCAACAAGGGCGACGATTTCTTCGAATACCTCAAGGATGCGTTCGACGTGCTTTATGCCGAAGGCGCCGAAGCGCCGAAGATGCTGTCGATCGGTCTGCACTGCCGTCTGATCGGCCGTCCGGCGCGTCTGGCTTCGCTCAAGCGCTTTATCGAATACGCTAAAAGTCATGAACAGGTGTGGTTCAGCCGCCGCGTCGACATCGCACGTCACTGGCACGAAACCCACCCGTACCAAGGGGCTGCCAAATGAGCACCTTTCAAACCCTGCAACCGTCGACCCTGAGCCGCGACGCCTTCGTCAACGCCTTCGCCGACATCTACGAACACTCGCCATGGGTGGCCGAGAAGGCCTTCGACCTGGGCCAGGATGCGTCGATCGACCAGATCGAAACCCTGCACCAGCGCATGAGCGACATCCTGTTGAGCGCCGATCACGCCAGTCAGCTGGCACTGATCAACGCTCACCCGGACCTGGCCGGCAAAGCTGCCGTCCAGGGCGAGTTGACCGAAGCCAGCACCCATGAACAGGCTGGCGCCGGTATTCACCAATGCACGGCCGAAGAGTTCCAGCGCTTCACCGAGCTGAACGACGCCTACAAAGCCAAGTTCAAGTTTCCCTTCATCATGGCGGTAAAAGGCAGCAACCGGCATCAGATCCTCGCGGCGTTCGAAACGCGCATTCACAACCCGGTCGACACCGAGTTCAAATGCGCGCTGGCGGAGATCAACAAGATCGCCCTGTTCCGATTACTGACTCTCTAGCAAGCCTGGCCCGAGAAACCTCTAGAACGCTTGTGTTTCCCAGGGCCCTGCAAGCATCCCCAGCCACTTATTTAAAGGCAGACAAGAAGAATGAAAGCTTACGCCGTACCTTTCGAGAAGTTCGTCAACCTGGCCGATGCCCGTCTGGGCACCAAAATCATCTCGGTCACCGATGACTGGTTTGCAGACGCCAATCGTCTGTTTCAGCCGACCCCGGCCGTGTGGAAGGAGGGCGTGTTCGATGACAACGGCAAGTGGATGGACGGCTGGGAGTCCCGCCGCAAGCGCTTCGAAGGCTACGACAGCGCGGTGATCCGCCTGGGCGTACCGGGTTCGATCAAAGGCGTGGACATCGACACTTCATTCTTCACCGGCAACTTCCCGCCATCGGCCTCGCTGGAAGCGTGCTTCCTGGCGTCGGGCGAGCCGGACGAAAACACCCAGTGGACTGAAGTGCTGTCGGCCGTCGAACTGCAAGGCAACAGCCACCACTACCACGAAATCAGCAACGACAAGGCGTTCAGCCACCTGCGCTTCAACATCTACCCGGATGGCGGCGTGGCCCGTCTGCGCGTGTACGGCATTCCGTTCCGCGACTGGTCGGCTGTTGGCGACAACGAGCAAGTCGACCTGGCCGCAGCCCTCAACGGTGGCCGCGCCCTCGCCTGCTCCGACGAACACTTCGGCCGCATGAGCAACATTCTCAACCCGGGCCGTGGCATCAACATGGGCGACGGCTGGGAAACCGCACGTCGTCGTACCCCGGGCAATGACTGGGTGATCGTCGCGCTGGGCCACCCGGGCGAGATCGAAAAAATCATCGTCGACACGCTGCACTTCAAGGGCAACTACCCGGACACCTGCTCGATCCAGGGCGCGTTCGTCAAGGGCGGCACCGACAGCCAGATCGAAACCCAGTCGCTGTTCTGGCGTGAACTGCTGCCGAGCCAGAAGCTGGAAATGCACGCCGAACACACCTTCGTCGAGCAGATCAAGGCACTGGGCCCGATCACCCACATCCGTCTGAACGTGTTCCCGGATGGTGGTGTGAGCCGCCTGCGCGTTCTCGGCAAGGTCGCTAAATAAGCGGTGCGCCCTTCGCGAGCAAGTCGAATCGTCGCACCGCCGCTCCCACAGGGGAATGCGATCGAATGTGGGAGCGGGCTTGCTCGCGAAGGCGTCAGAACCAACAACACAGAACTCAACGAAAAGAAGAACAGCATGCGCACACTGACGATTGAACCGCTGACCAAAGAAGCCTTCGCCCCTTTCGGTGACGTGATCGAAACCGACGGCAGCGATCACTTCATGATCAACAACGGTTCGACCATGCGCTTCCACAAACTGGCGACGGTCGAAACCGCGACGCCTGAGGACAACGCGATCATCAGCATCTTCCGCGCCGACGCGCAGGACATGCCACTGACCGTCAGCATGCTGGAACGCCATCCGCTGGGCAGCCAGGCTTTCATTCCGCTGCTCGGCAACCCCTTTCTGATCGTGGTCGCGCCACTTGGCGATGTACCTGTATCAGGCTTGGTCCGCGCCTTCGTCACCAACGGCAGGCAGGGCATCAATTACCATCGCGGCGTCTGGCACCACCCGGTGCTGACGATCGAAAAGCGGGATGACTTCCTGGTGGTTGATCGCAGTGGCACAGGCAATAACTGCGATGAGCATTTTTTCAAAGAGGATGAGCGTTTGATCCTCGCCCCCCACCAATAAGAGAAGGTCTGATCACTCGACAACAAGAGTGACAGGCGAGAGGTAAAGACTGTGGAAGCACATCTGTTGGAATGGCTGAACCTGAGCGTGCGCTGGGTTCACATGATCACTGGCGTGGCCTGGATCGGCGCGTCGTTCTACTTCGTCTGGCTGGAGAACAACCTCAACCGCGTCAATCCGAAAACCGGTCTTGCCGGTGATCTGTGGGCGATCCACGGCGGCGGTATCTATCACCTGGAAAAATACAAACTGGCCCCTCCGTCGATGCCGGAGAACCTGCACTGGTTCAAATGGGAAGCCTATTTCACCTGGATGTCGGGGATCGCGCTGCTGTGCGTGGTGTTCTACTCCAACCCCGTGCTCTACCTCGTGGCACCCGGCAGCGGCCTGACCGGCCCTGAAGGCGTGGCCATCGGCATCGGTTCGCTGATCGCCGGCTGGTTCATCTACGACTTCCTCTGCGACTCGCCTCTGGGCAAGAAACCTGCCCTGCTCGGCTTCATCCTGTTCGTGCTGATCATCGGCGCGGCGTATGGCTTCAGCAAGGTATTCAGCGGTCGCGGTGCCTACCTTCACGTCGGCGCGATCATCGGCACCATCATGGTCGGCAACGTGTTCCGCATCATCATGCCGGCCCAGCGCGCCCTGGTCGCCGCGATCGCCGAGAACCGCACGCCGGATCCGGCCCTGCCGGCCAAAGGCCTGCTGCGTTCGCGTCATAACAACTACTTCACCCTGCCGGTGCTGTTCATCATGATCAGCAACCACTTCCCGAGCACCTACGGCAGCCAGTACAACTGGCTGATCCTGGCCGGGATCGCGGTGTTGGCGGTGTTGGTGCGTCACTACTTCAACACCCGTCACGACAGCCACAAGTTTGCCTGGACCCTGCCAGTGGCAGCGGTGGGCATGATCAGCCTGGCGTACGTCACCGGCCCGGCGCCGATGTCGACCGCGCCGGACGTGGCCAAGGCACCTGCGAAAATCGAGTACCAGCCACTGCCGGAAACGGCGCTGGGTGGTGGCGCGAAACCGGCTGAAGCGGCACAACCAGCCGCCCCTGCTGCACCGGCCGCAGCTCCCGCTCAGGCGTCCAATGCGGGCCCGGGTTTCGACAAGGTGCACTCGGTGATCCAGGAACGCTGCGCGGTCTGCCACTCGGCCAAACCGACCAGCCCGCTGTTCAGCGCGGCACCGGCCGGTGTGATGTTCGACACCCCCGAGCAGATCCGCCAGAACGCGGCGCGGATCCAGGCGCAAGCCATCACCACGCAGATCATGCCACTGGGCAACATCACGCAGATGACCCAGCAGGAACGTGACCTGATCGGTGCATGGATCGCCCAGGGAGCCCAGACCAACTAAGCAGTAAAAGCATCGCTGGCAAGCCAGCTCCCACAGGGTTTTGCACTGCCTGTGCGGGAGCTGGCTTGCCAGCGATTAGCCGCAACGCGGTTTACCTGATGCAAAGAAACAGCTGTGAGCAACCCGGCAGCTGTTCAATCACAAGAATAAAAAAGATCCGAGGTGTTGCATGTCCGAGCTGTCCAAAGCGCGCATCCCCGACGCACCCGCCATTCAGCGTTTGCCCCTTTTGCAACTGATCCTGGTCGGTCTGCAACATGTACTGCTGATGTATGGCGGCGCCATCGCGGTACCGCTGATCATCGGACAGGCCGCTGGCCTGAGTCGTGAAGAAATCGCCTTCCTGATCAACGCCGACCTGCTGGTCGCCGGCATTGCCACCATCGTGCAGTCCTTGGGCATCGGCCCGATGGGCATCCGCATGCCGGTGATGATGGGCGCCAGTTTCGCCGCCGTCGGCAGCATGGTCGCCATGGCCGGCATGCCCGGCATCGGTCTGCAGGGAATCTTTGGCGCCACCATCGCCGCCGGGTTCTTCGGCATGATCATCGCGCCGTTCATGTCCAAGGTCGTCCGCTTCTTCCCGCCGCTGGTGACCGGCACGGTCATCACCTCGATCGGTTTGTCGCTGTTCCCCGTGGCCGTGAACTGGGCCGGTGGCGGCGCTGGCGCCGCTCAATTCGGTTCACCGATTTATCTGGCCATCGCCGCACTGGTGTTGGCCACCATTCTGTTGATCCACCGCTTCATGCGCGGTTTCTGGGTCAATATTTCCGTGCTGATCGGCATGTGCCTGGGCTACGTGCTCTGCGGCGCCATCGGCATGGTCGACCTGAGCGGCATGGCCAACGCGCCGTGGGTTCAGTTCGTCACCCCGCTGCATTTCGGCATGCCGAAGTTCGAACTGGCACCGATCCTGTCGATGTGTCTGGTGGTGGTGATCATCTTCGTCGAGTCCACCGGGATGTTCCTCGCGCTGGGCAAGATCACCGGTCAGGAAGTCTGCCCGCGCATGCTGCGTCGCGGCCTGCTGTGTGATGCCGGCGCGTCGTTCTTCGCCGGTTTCTTCAACACCTTCACCCACTCCTCCTTCGCGCAGAACATCGGCCTGGTGCAGATGACTGGCGTGCGCTGCCGGTCGGTGACCATCGTCGCCGGCGGTCTGCTGATCGTCCTGAGCCTGCTGCCCAAAGCCGCGTTCCTGGTGGCATCGATTCCACCGGCGGTACTGGGAGGCGCGGCGATTGCGATGTTCGGCATGGTCGCGGCCACCGGCATCAAGATCCTGCAAGAGGCCGACATCGGCGACCGTCGCAACCAATTGCTGGTGGCGGTGAGCATCGGCATGGGCCTGATCCCGGTGGTGCGTCCGGAGTTCTTCGCCCACCTGCCATTGTGGATGAGCCCGATCACCCACAGCGGGATCGCCATGGCCACCCTCAGCGCGCTGACGCTGAACCTGTTGTTCAACATCCTCGGTGGCGCCGAACGCGCCGCGATCAACGACTGCCACGCACACCCGCACTGATCCGAAGAGTAAAAAAAGGGGGCTCGCCCAAGCCTGCCCCCTCGCGACAGCTTTGCCTCAAACAATAAAAACAAGAGGGAGCAACAGATGATCCGGACTCAAACCAGCGTGTTGTTGGGCGGCGGCCTGCTGGCCGCATCGCAAGCCATGGCCGGCGATTTATTGCTGTGGCAGACCAACAGCCTGAGCTACCTGTACGGCAAGAACTTCGCGATCAACCCGTCGATCCAGCAGACGGTGACGTTCGAGCACGCCGACAAGTGGAAGTACGGCGACAACTTCCTGTTCGTCGACAAGATCTTCTACAACGGCCAGGAAGACCGCAACAAAGGGCCCCACGCGTTCTATGGCGAATTCAGCCCGCGCCTGTCGTTCGGCAAGATCTTCGACAAAAAGCTGGAATTCGGCCCGATCAAGGACGTACTGCTGGCCATGACCTACGAGTACGGCGAAGGCGACAGCGAGGCCTACCTGATCGGCCCCGGCTTCGACCTCAAGGTACCGGGCTTCAACTATTTCACCCTGAACTTCTACCGCCGCCAGACCGAAGGCCCGCGCCCCGGCGACGGCGTCTGGCAGATCACCCCCGGCTGGTCCTACAGCATTCCCGTGGGCAATTCCGACCTGTTGATCGACGGCTATCTGGACTGGGTGGTCGACAACGATCAGAACTCGCGCGGCACCTATCACGCCAACCTGCACATCAACCCGCAGATCAAATACGACCTGGGCAAAGCCCTCGGCTGGGGTGAAAAGCAGGTGTACGTCGGCACCGAATACAGCTACTGGAAAAACAAATACGGGGTCGAAAACACCCACAGTTTCGACACCAACCAGAACACCGCCAGCCTGCTGGTCAAGGTGCACTTCTAAGATGACCCGCAACCGTGCCCCGTACCTGTCGTCGGTGCTCTGTTGCGGGGCACTTGAGGCCTGGCCGTTGAGTCAGTATTCTCCGCGGCCTCCTGAATTCGGTCTAAAAAAAAGCCCGAATTTAATTTCTGACCGAAAAGCCAACTTATCCAGGCTTCGGTCAGTACCGAGGCATCCCGAAAACACGCTCAATCGACTGTTTTTCAGCAGCCGACGGGCGTTTTTTTGCTTTTCGAAAAGCCTTGGCTCAGCTCTTGCTAACAGCATGAAAGCTGACCGGATGGATGATTTTTTGCTGCAACGAAAAAAGGCGCCACACCAGAGCGCCGACTCAAAAAAATAAACGTGGAACACCTACTTTGGGAGCAACCGAATGAAACGTATGTGCACCAGCCTGATGCTTGCGGGATCGCTGCTGGCAGGGGGTCAGGCCATGGCCGACGGCCTGCTGCAATGGCAGAACAACAGCCTGACCTACCTCTATGGCAAGGACTTCCAGGTCAACCCGCGCATTCAGCAGACCGTCACCTTCGAACACGCCGATGCCTGGAAGTACGGCGACAACTTCGTGTTCGTCGACAAGATCTTCTACAACGGCAAGGATGACGGCGGTGTCGGCTCGAACACTTACTACGGCGAAATCAGCCCGCGTCTGTCGTTCGGCAAGATCTTCGATCAGAAACTGGCTTTCGGTCCGGTCACCGACGTACTGCTGGCCATGACCTACGAATTCGGTGAAGGCGATACCGAGTCGTACCTGATCGGTCCAGGCTTTGACCTGGCGATCCCGGGCTTCGACTACTTCCAGCTGAACTTCTACCAGCGCCACACCGAAGGCTCCCGCGCCGGTGACAACGTCTGGCAGATCACCCCGGTCTGGTCCTACACGATTCCGGTCGGCGACTCGAACATCCTGATCGACGGCTTCATGGACTGGGTGGTCGACAACGACTCCAACTCCAAAGGCGATTACCACGCCAACCTGCACTTCAACCCACAGGTCAAATACGACCTGGGCAAGGCGCTGAGCATTGGCGAGAAGCAGCTGTATGTGGGTGTCGAGTACGACTACTGGTCGGACAAGTACGGGATCAAGGACAGCCAGTACTTCAAGACCGATCAGAGCACCACGAGCTTCCTGGTGAAGTTCCACTTCTGATCCTGGTGTCAGTGGCGTCTGAAAGGACGCCTTCGCGAGCAAGCCCGCTCCCACACTGGTTTTGTG
>NZ_JBQEQB010000034.1:7896-50755 GCF_052046055.1 Pseudomonas sp. 22082 | reverse complement strand
ACTGCTTGATCGTTCCCACGCTCCGCGTGGGAATGCAGCCCGGGACGCTCCGCGTTCCATCTTCGAATGTTCAAAGATGTGTGGGATTTACCGAATCTTCCCATTTGGTTTCAGCTTACCTCTCGGAAGCTCCGGTCCTGCGGTGGTCGCTTCAAATGGAACAGGAAACCCGGCCTAGGCCGGGTTTCCTGTTTGTAATCGCATCAAGTCAATACTAGATGGCAACCATCAGACCTTGGCACTCACTTCACTCCGATTGACCAACCCCTCCAGCGCCGCACTCAAGCTCTGCGCCCGCTCACCTACCAGCAAGTGCCATACGCCATCTTCCAGCGCGCTCACACCCAGACATCCAAGTTCTTTCAATCGGCTTTCCGACAGCGCTTTGCCATCGGCCAGTTGCAGGCGGATGCGGCTCATGGCGATGCAGTCGAGTTGCAGCACGTTGTCGCTGCCGCCCAGGGCGCTCAGCCATTGCTGGGCTTGCGGTGCGGCTATAGCAACGGGCTCGCTGGTTTCGACGACGGCGACAGGAGCAGTCGCTACGGCTCGGCCCAATGCGGGCATCGCCAGGCGGATTTCGTCGGCGATGCTGTCAGCCATCGGCCCGACGACCACCTGCAGACTGCCGCCCTTGCCCGGACGTACCACGGCCATTGCACCCAGTGCTTTCAAATCGGCATCGGAGGCTTTGTTGCGATCGACCATTTCCAGTCGCAGCCGCGTGGTGCACGCGCCGACGGTGACCAGATTCTCGGCACCTCCCAAGGCTTTCATGTACGCAGCGGCGCGCTCGTTTTCTGTCAGCACGGATTTCTCGGCAGCGGCCACGTCTTCACGTCCCGGCGTTTTCAGATTGAAACGGCGGATACAGAAGTCGAACACCGAGTAATAGATGACGGCATAAACCAGTCCCACCGGCACCACCAGCCAGCCGTTGGTGGAGCGTCCCCAGCCCAGCACCATGTCGATGAAACCACCGGAGAAGGTGAAGCCCAGATGAATGTTCAGCGCATTGGTGATCGCCATCGACAACCCGGTCAGCAACGCATGCACCAGATACAGCAGCGGCGCCAGAAACATGAAGGCAAATTCGATGGGCTCGGTCACCCCGGTCAAGAATGAGGTCAGGGCCATCGACAGGAAGATCCCGCCCATGACCTTACGGCGTTCCGGCAGGGCGTTGCGGTACATCGCCAGACACGCTGCCGGCAGGCCGAAGATCATCATCGGGAACATGCCGGTCATGAACTGGCCGCCCTTGGGATCGCCGGCGAAGTAACGCGACAGATCGCCAGTGACCAGAGCGCCGGTGGTCGGGTCGGTGAAGTTGCCGAACACGAACCACGCCATGTTGTTGAGGATATGGTGCAGGCCGGTGACGATCAGCAGGCGGTTGAACACGCCAAACACGAAGGCGCCAAGGCTGCCGCTTTCCATCATCAAGGCGCCGAAGCTGTTGATGCCGTGCTGGATCGGCGGCCAGATGTAGCCGAACACCACGCCCAGACCGACCGCCGCGAACCCGGTGACGATCGGCACAAAACGCCGGCCACCGAAAAAGGCGAGGTACTCCGGCAGCTTGATGTCCTTGAAGCGGTTGTACAGCGCGCCGGCCATCAGGCCGCTGACGATCCCGGCGAGCATGCCCATGTTGATGCTGGCGTCGAGCACCTTGAGGGTGGAGATCATCACCAGATAACCGATCACCCCGGCGAGGCCGGCGGTGCCGTTGTTGTCCCGGGCGAAACCGACCGCGATGCCGATGGCGAAGATCATCGCCAGGTTGGCGAAGATCACCTGACCGGCGTCGTGGATGATCGCGATGTTCAGCAGGTCGGTGTCGCCCAGGCGCAGCAGCAGGCCGGCGATCGGCAGGATCGCGATCGGCAGCATCAGCGCGCGGCCGAGGCGTTGCAGGCCTTCGATGAAGAGTTGGTACATGGCGATTGTCCTTGTTGTTTTTGTTAGCGCAGAGGCCAATGTTGATGACAGGCATGACGCACCGCGGCGGCGCTGCTCAGCTTGAGCAAGTCCCGGGCGAGGCGTTGGCATTCGGCTTCGTGCAGCTGGCGCACGCGGTCCTTGATTTCGCCGATCTGGACCGGGCTCACCGACAGTTCGGTCACGCCCAGGCCGATCAACACCGGCGTCGCCAGTGGATCCGAGGCGAGGGCGCCGCACACGCCGACCCAGCGTTTATGCACCGCCGCGCCTTCGCAGGTCATGGCGATCACGCGTAGCAGCGCCGGGTGCAAGGCATCGACCCGTGCGGCGAGGCCTGAGTGGTCGCGGTCCATGGCCAGGGTGTATTGCGACAGGTCGTTGGTGCCGATGGACAGGAAGTCGGCGTGTTCGGCCAGTTGCTCGGCCTGCAACGCGGCGGCCGGGACTTCGATCATCACGCCGATTTCCGGACGTTGATTGATGCCCAGTTCCAGACACAGCGCATCTACCCGTTGGCGGATGTGCAGCAATTCGTCGACCTCGGTGACCATCGGCAGCAGGATCCGGCAACGCTGCAACGGGCTGACTTGCAGCAGCGCACGCAGTTGCTGATCGAGGATTTCCGGGCGGGCCTGGGCCAGGCGAATGCCGCGCAGGCCGAGCACCGGGTTGGCTTCCACTGGCAGTGGCAGGTAGTCGAGTTGCTTGTCGCCGCCGACGTCGATGGTGCGGATGATCACCGACTTGTCGCCCATGGCATCGATCACGGCTTGATAGGCAGCGCGTTGCTCTTCGACGTCCGGCGCAGTGTGGCGATCGACGAACAAAAACTCGGTGCGCAACAGGCCGACGCCATCGGCGCCATTGGCAAACGCATCGGCTGCTTCGTGGCTGGAAGCGACGTTGGCGACCACTTCGATGGATACGCCGTTGCGGGTTTCGGCCGGCAGATGGGCCTGAGCTTGCTGGGCGTCGCGCCGTTGTTGACGGTCGATCTGCGCCTGCTGCACTTCGGCCAGACGCTCGGCATTCGGCGTCAGCTCGAGGCGACTGCCGTCGGCGTCGAGGACCACCGACAGGCCTTGCGCTTGATCGAGCAGCGCCGAGCCCAGTGCGACCACGCACGGCAGGCCTTTGCCCCGAGCCAGAATCGCCACGTGGGAAGTCGCGCCACCTTCGGCCATGCACAAACCGGCGACGCCTTGCGCGCTCAGTTGCAGCAGGTCCGACGGCGTCAGTTCGTGGGCGGCGACGATGGCGCCGGCCGGCACGTCGTAGTGCCAGGCTTCGCCGAGCAGGGCGCGCAGCACGCGTTGCCTGAGGTCGCGCAGATCGTTGGCGCGCTCGGCCAGCAGTGGGCTGCCGGTGTTTTGCAGCACTTCGCATTGCGCATCGATGGACTGGCTCCAGGCGTGGGTCGCCGCCGTGCCGGTTTCAATCGATTGCTGGGCGGCGTCGAGCAAGGCCGGGTCTTCCAGCAAGGCCAGGTGCGCGGCGAAGATCGCTTCCTCGTCGGCATTGCGCTGTTTTTTCGCCTGGACGAGGGTGCCGTCGATTTCGCTGCGAACCTGATTCAGCGCGGTGTCGAGAATCTGTAGTTGATGCTCGGGCTGATGATTGCCGGTGTCGGCCGGCAGGCTGATCGCGTTCAGACGAAACAGAGGCCCGCCGACCAGTCCCGGCGCGGCGCACACACCGTGCAACACGCCAGCCTCGGCCGAGCGATTGCGTGGAGCGGCGGCAACCGGTGCGGCAGCGTGATGGTCTTCGGGCAGTGCGGTGGCCAACGCAGTGAGCAAGGCTTGCAGCGCAGCCTGTGCGTCCGGGCCCTGGCAACTGACTTGCACTTCGTCCTGCTCGCCAATCGCCAGGCCCATCAAACCGATGAGGCTGTTGCACGATGCCGACTTGCCGGCGAAATGCAGCTGCGACTGGCTCTTGAACCCTTGCGCCGTCTGGCGGATCAACGCCGCCGGGCGCGCATGCAGACCGCCGCGATGGGCAACCTGCACGTGACCGAGAACTTCCGGGCCGCCGAGTTCTTCTGCATTCGCCGCTGTACTGTGACGAGCGATGATGTGCAGCAGCGGCTCGCCGACCTTCACCGTTTTCAGGGTGATGGGGCGCGCCTGGAAATCCTGGCTGTTGGTCAGGATCAGCAGGCTGACCAGGCTTTTGCACTGGCGGCCGACCTTGTCCAGGTCATAGCGCAGCAGCGGCTGGCCATTGCTGACCCGCGCGCCTTCCTTGACCAGCATCGAGAAGCCTTCACCCTGCAACTCCACCGTGTCCAGACCGAGGTGCAGCAACAGCTCGGCGCCGTTGTCGGCGCGCACGGTCAGCGCATGGCCGGTGCGGGCGACGTGGATCACTACCCCGGCGCAGGGCGAATACAGGGTGTCGTTCAGCGGATCGATGGCAATGCCGTCGCCCATCGCGCCGCTGGCGAACACCGCGTCCGGAACGTTGGCGAGCGTGAGCACCGGGCCGCTGAGCGGGGCGCTTAAAGTCAGCTCTTTATTGTTGTTGTGCATGGCTCGGTCTCATCAGGAAAACGTTCGGTTCGGACTCAGTGCGTACGGGTGACTTTGCTCAGGTGTCGCGGCTGATCCGGGTCCATGCCACGGGCCACGGCCAGACCGGCCGCCATCACGTAGAAACTCTGAATCGCGAGGATCGGATCGAGGGCCGGGTGCTCGGCACGGCTGAGGGTCAGGTCGCGCTCGCTCACGTCATTCGGCGCGGCCAGCAGCACGCGGGCACCGCGCTGACGCATCTCGGCTGCCAGGCTCAGCAGGCCGGCCTGTTCGGCGCCGCGCGGGGCGAACACCAGCAATGGGTAGTGTTCGTCGATCAGGGCCATCGGGCCGTGACGGACTTCGGCGCTGCTGAAGGCTTCGGCCTGGATCGCCGAGGTTTCCTTGAATTTCAGCGCGGCTTCCTGAGCAATGGCGAAACCGGCGCCACGGCCGATCACCATCAACCGCTCGCAATCGCGCAGGGCGTCGATGGCCAGGCTCCAGTCCTGTTGCGCGGCTTCGCGCAGGCCTTCGGGCAGGGCGTTGTGCGCCTCCAGCAATTCGGCGTCTTCTTTCCAGTGCGCGATCAGACGGGCGCTGGCGCTGAGGGTGGCGATGAAACTCTTGGTCGCGGCGACACTGCTTTCGGTGCCGGCCAGCAATGGCAGGCTGAATTCGCACGCAGCCTCCAGCGGCGAATCGGCGGCGTTGACCATCGACACACTGAGCGCGCCACGCTTGCGCAACAGGCGCAGGCTGTTGACCAGATCCGGGCTTTGGCCCGACTGGGAAAACGCGAACGCAACCTGACCGCTGACCTTCAACGGCGCCTGTTGCATGGTCACCACCGACATCGGCAGCGACGCCACCGGAATCCCCAGTTGCTGCATGGTCAGGTAGGCGAAGTAGCTTGCCGCATGGTCGGAGCTGCCTCGGGCGACGGTCATTGCCACTTGCGGCGGCTGACGGCGCAGGCGCCCGGCGATCTCGATCATTGGCGGGTCGAGCTGCTGCAGTTGGGCTTGCACGGCCTCGAACGAGGACAGCGCCTCCTCAAGCATTTTTGAAGTCAATGTCTTCTCCTTCGACCATGACGGCGGTCAGTGTGAGTGAGCGATCCAGTCGCACGCAGTCGGCCCAGGCGCCAGGTGCTAGGCGCCCGCGTTCGGTGATGCCGAGGTAGTCGGCGGGGAATTGCGAAAGACGTTGCGAGGCCTCGGCGATCGGCAGGCCGATCTTCACCAGATTGCGCAGGGCCTGATCCATGGTCAGGGTGCTGCCGGCCAGCGTGCCGTCGGGCAGGCGCACGCCGCCCAGGCATTTGGTGACGGTGTGGCTGCCGAGCTTGTACTCGCCGTCGGGCATGCCGGCGGCGGCTGTTGAGTCGGTCACGCAGTACAGGCACGGAATCGAACGCAGGGCCACGCGGATCGCGCCGGGGTGCACGTGCAGCAAATCCGGAATCAGCTCGGCGAATGTGGCGTGGGCGAGGGCGGCGCCGACGATGCCCGGCTCGCGGTGATGCAGCGGGCTCATGGCGTTGTACAAGTGGGTGAAACTGGTGGCGCCGGCCTCAAGGGCGGCGACGCCTTCCTCGTAACTGCCGAGGGTGTGGCCGATCTGCATGCGGATGCCACGGCTGCTCAGTTCACGAATCAAGCCGTCATGGCCGGCGATTTCCGGGGCGATGGTGATCACCCGAATCGGCGCCAGTGCCAGATAGTCTTCGACTTCGGCCATCAACGCGGTGTGGGCAAAGTTCGGTTGTGCGCCGAGTTTGCCGGGATTGATGTAGGGGCCTTCGAGGTGAACGCCGAGGACTCGGGCGGAGCCTTTCGGGCGCTGTTCACAGAACTCGCCGACTTCCCTGAGCACGCTGGAAATCTCGGCGCTCGGTGCGGTCATGGTGGTGGCGAGCAGCGAGGTGGTGCCGAATCGCACGTGGGTCTTGGTGATGGTCTCGAAGGCGCTGGCGCCTTCCATGATGTCCTTGCCGCCGCCGCCGTGGACGTGCAGGTCGATGAAGCCCGGAAGCAGATAAGGCAGGTCATTGGTCGCCGGATCGCAAGGCACGCCTTCGATCGACACGACTCTGCCGTGTTCGTGGATCAGCCGGCCGCGAATCCAGCCGTCAGCGGTGAGGATGTTGTCTTCAGACATTTCGCTTCTCTCGTTTGGCCTGGCTGCTGATCAGCGGCGCAGCTCTGCAACAAAGTCGTAGTAGTCGTTGCGGCAATAGGTGTCGGTGACTTCGATCGGCGTGTTGTCTTCCAGGTAGCCGACCCGGGTCATCAGCAGCATCGCGGTGCCGGGGGCGATGCCGACCAGTGCGGCGAACTCGTCCGAGGCATTGATGGCCTGGATGTGCTGCAGGGCGCGCACGATCGGTTTGCCGATGCTGTCGAGGTGTTCGTAGAGGGAATCGCCCACCACCTGTGGCTTGGGCATGATCGAGGCGGGCAGGGTGCTCATCTCGATGGCCATCACGGTGTCGTCGGCCTTGCGCAGGCGTTTCATGCGCGCGACCTTGTCGTTCGGCGACAGGCCGAGGCGGATCAGTTCTTCGTGGGTCGGCAGGGTGATTTCCCGCTCCAGCCATTGCGAGCTGGGCACGAAGCCCTTGAGGCGCAGCATCTCGCTGAAACCCGACAGGCGCGACAGCGGTTGTTCAAGGCGTGGGGTGATGAAGGTGCCGGAACCTTGCAGGCGGCGGATCAAACCTTGATCGAGCAGGACTTCCAGCGCCTTGCGCGCGGTGACCCGGGAAATCCCCAGCAGTTCGCTGAGATTGCGCTCCGACGGCATCGCCTGTTCGGCTTTCCACTGGCCGGCATGGATCGCCGCCTCCAGATTGCGCGCCAGTTGCAGGTACAGCGGCGTCGGCTGGGAGTCGTCGGGACGTAGGGCGTGGAGGTCGTTCATGTAAGGCTTTTCCGGCGCTGATATAGGATTGTTGTCGCTCGGTTGTCGGGCGAAAACTAATACCACTTGCATACCATGTCAACGTGTCGGAAATGCCTGTAGGCCTATGGGTTCGAGGGTTTCAAGGTGGGTGGTTTCAAGTGGTATTAGAGGTGGACTGTAAAACGCAAAAAATCGCAGTCTGCGGCTGTTCTGGCGGGTGAAAGTGGTATCACCGTTCAGGCCTGGCCGCAGGCTGCGATCTTTTGAATTTATTTTTTACGGGCGACCAATGGTCAGGAGAAAGGGCCGCTTCGCGGCCCGGAGGGAACAGGTGCCCTGGCTACGGAATCAGGGGCGGATTTCGATCATCGTGCCATCCGGCACCAGGTTCCAGACTTCGCGCATGTCGACATTGCGCATGGCAATGCAGCCGTCGGTCCAGTCCAGGGTGTGGAACAGTTGTTCGGGAGTGTCCTCGGAGTCCGGCGTGCCGTGGATCATGATCATTCCGCCAGGCTCGACGCCTTCGCGGCGGGCGCGGGCGGAGTCGCTGATGTTCGGGTAGGAGATGTGCATCGACAGGTTGAATTTGTCGCTGGTCTTGCGCCAGTCGATCCAATAGAAACCTTCCGGCGTGCGTTTGTCGCCTTCAATCAGTTTCGGGCCTTTTTTCGCGCCTTTGCCCAGGGAAATGCGATAGCTCTTGAGGGGCTTGCCGTCGGCGATCAACTGCAGTTGATGAGCCGATTTGAGCACCAGTACTTTTTCGATGAGCGGGGTGTTCGATGGCGTCACGGTGGTCACGAATGACGCTTGGGAGACGGTGACGAACGACAGGCAGAACAGGGCAAGCAACCAGCGCATTGAAACGATTCCCCAGAAATGAAGCAGATACTTTATTTATAGATAGTGTGCAGGCGCTGTCGCGGGCTGCGTAAGCCGGTTATCGGCCGGCCATCGTCGAAATCAAGTGATGGCTGGTTGAGTGAGCGGCGGGATCGATTCGGAGCGCACCGGATAGACCTCGACGCGCCGGTCAGCGAAAAAGCATTCAAGGGTCCGGCCCACCGTACGGAACGCCAGTTCGTCCCAGGGAATATCCGCTTCGTCGAACAACTGCACTTCCAGGCTTTCGGGGCCGGCGGCGAAGTCCAGATCCGCCAGCTCGGCGCGGAAAAACACATGTACCTGGCTGATGTGCGGCACGTCGATCAGGGTGTAGATGCTCAGGTTGCGTACCCGGGCGCAGGCTTCTTCGGAGGTTTCGCGGATGGCGGCCTGTTCGATGGTCTCGCCGTTCTCCATGAAACCGGCAGGCAGCGTCCAGTAACCGAGGCGTGGCTCGATGGCGCGGCGACAGAGCAGGACCTTGGTGCCCCAGGTCGGTACACAACCGGCCACGATATTGGGGTTCTGGTAGTGAATCGTCTGACAGCTGTCGCAGACGAATCGCAGCCGCGAGTCGCCTTCGGGAATGCGCTGGGTCACCGGGTTGCCGCACTGGCTGCAAAATTTCATGCTGGGGTTCCTGAATGCTGCGCCTATCTTGGCGTGCAGCGGTGTCAGTCGGCAAGTTGTCGTTTCGCGACATGACCCCCGTTCGGGGGTTGGGCGGTCGCAATGATTGGTGCATGATGCAGGGTAAGGCACCGATCGAGAACACTTATGCTGGACGAGCTACTGCACCGGGTAAGCAATCACACGCCGCGCACGCTGGAGACCGACACGCGTTTCCCCGAGGCCGCTGTCCTGGTGCCGATTACTCGCAGTGACGAACCCGAACTTGTCCTCACCCTGCGGGCCAGCGGGCTTTCGACCCACGGCGGCGAAGTCGCCTTCCCGGGCGGGCGTCGGGATCCGGAAGATCCGGACCTGGTGTTTACCGCTCTGCGTGAAGCCGAAGAGGAAATCGGCCTGCCGCCGGGACTGGTCGAAGTGATCGGTCCGCTCAGCCCGCTGATTTCCCTGCATGGCATCAAGGTCACTCCGTATGTCGGGGTGATTCCCGATTTTGTCGAATACCAGGCCAATGATGCCGAGATCGCTGCGGTGTTCAGTGTGCCGCTGGAGTTCTTCCGCAAGGATCCGCGCGAACACACCCACCGCATCGACTATCAGGGTCGCAGTTGGTACGTGCCGAGCTATCGTTACGGCGAATACAAGATCTGGGGGCTGACGGCAATCATGATCGTCGAGTTGATCAACCTGCTCTATGACGCCAGAATCAGCCTGCATCAACCGCCCAAAAGCTTCATCAATACCTGAAGCCATCGTTCGAATGGCCAGCCACCGTGAGCCCTGAGGAAAACAAGATGAAATACCGCCTGGGCGACGCCCGTGTCGACACCCATCCGCAGAGCTGGGTCGCCCCCAATGCCGTGCTGGTGGGCAAGGTCAGACTGGAAGAGGGCGCCAACGTCTGGTTCAACGCCGTGTTGCGCGGCGACAACGAACTGATCCTGATCGGCAAGAACAGCAACGTCCAGGATGGCACCGTGATGCACACCGACATGGGCTATCCGCTGACCATCGGCACCGGCGTGACCATCGGCCACAACGCCATGCTCCACGGCTGCACGGTCGGCGACTACAGCCTGATTGGCATCAACGCGGTCATCCTCAACGGCGCGAAGATCGGCAAGAACTGCATCATCGGCGCCAATTCGCTGATCGGCGAAGGCAAGGAAATTCCTGACGGCTCGCTGGTGATGGGCTCGCCGGGCAAGGTCGTGCGCGAACTCACCGAGCCGCAGAAGAAGATGCTCGAAGCCAGTGCCGCGCACTATGTGCATAACTCCCAGCGCTATGCGCGCGATCTGGTCGAGCAGGAAGAATGACAACCCCGGAAAGACCTGTCGCCTCGCCGTGCGTGAGCATTTGCGCGCTGGACGAAGACGATATTTGCACCGGTTGCCAGCGCACGGTCGAGGAGATCACTCGCTGGAGCCGCATGACCAATGATGAACGCCGGGTTGTGCTTGGGCTGTGTCATGAGCGGGCCAAGGCCAGTGGCCTGGTCTGGATGATCGGCAAAACGCCAGGGCAATAACCGATTTGATTGGCGCCATCGAAGGGCTGAAGTAACCTGTGCGCCAAATTGACAGGTCACGCCCATGATTTTTCTCATCGCCTACATCAGCAGTGTCGTGCTGATCAACTTCGCCTTTTCCACTGCGCCGCATCTGGACATCATCTGGTCGGCCTGGGGCGGGCTGGTGTTCGTGCTGCGCGACATGGTGCAGACCCGTTTCGGTCATGGCGCGATCGTGGCGATGCTGGCAGCGCTGGTGCTGTCCTATGTCACGTCCGATCCGTCGATTGCGCTGGCCAGCGCCACGGCATTCGCGGTCTCCGAGTGCATCGACTGGCTGGTGTTCACCATTACCAAGCGCCCGTTGCGCGACCGCTTGTGGATCAGTTCGGCGCTGAGCATTCCGCTTGATACCTTCATCTTCTTTGGCATGATCGACCTGCTGACGCCGCCGGTGCTCATCACTGCTCTGGCCTCGAAGTTCGCCGGTGTTACCGCCGTCTGGCTGATCATGGCCTGGCGCGAACGCAAACAGGCTGTCGCCGGCTGAAGCCAAACCCTCAGGTTCATGTAAAATGCCGCGCTTTCTCCCCATGGAAAGCGCGTCTGGCGTTGCTTTCCTCGATGATCCGCTTCTTTGAGGACCTGAGATGACCCGTATCGGAACTCCATTGTCGCCGACCGCGACCCGCGTATTGCTGTGTGGCTGTGGTGAGTTGGGCAAGGAAGTGGTAATCGAGCTGCAGCGCCTGGGCGTTGAAGTGATCGCCGTTGACCGTTACGCCAATGCGCCGGCCATGCAGGTTGCCCATCGCAGCCACGTGATCAACATGCTCGACGGCGCCGCCCTGCGTGCAGTGATCGAAGCCGAGAAGCCGCACTTCATCGTGCCGGAAATCGAAGCCATCGCCACCGCCACCCTGGTCGAACTGGAAGCCGAAGGCTTCACCGTGATCCCGACCGCTCGCGCCGCGCAACTGACCATGAACCGCGAAGGCATCCGTCGTCTGGCTGCCGAAGAGCTGGACCTGCCGACTTCGCCGTACCACTTCGCCGACACCTTCGAGGACTACAGCAAGGCTGTTCAGGACCTTGGCTTTCCGTGCGTCGTGAAGCCGGTGATGAGTTCGTCGGGCAAGGGTCAGAGCCTGCTGCGCAGCGCCGATGACGTGCAGAAAGCCTGGGATTACGCGCAAGAGGGTGGTCGCGCCGGCAAAGGTCGGGTGATCATCGAAGGCTTCATCGATTTCGACTACGAAATCACTCTGCTGACCGTGCGTCACGTCGGCGGCACGACGTTCTGTGCGCCGGTCGGCCACCGTCAGGAGAAGGGCGACTATCAGGAATCCTGGCAGCCACAGGCCATGAGCCCGGTGGCGCTGGCTGAATCCGAGCGCGTTGCCAAAGCCGTGACCGAAGCGTTGGGCGGTCGTGGCCTGTTCGGCGTCGAGCTGTTCATCAAAGGCGATCAGGTGTGGTTCAGCGAAGTGTCGCCGCGCCCGCACGACACCGGTCTGGTGACCCTGATTTCTCAGGACCTGTCGCAGTTCGCCCTGCACGCCCGGGCGATCCTCGGTCTGCCGGTGCCGCTGATCCGTCAGTTCGGCCCATCGGCTTCAGCGGTGATTCTGGTGGAAGGCCAGTCGACCCAGACTGCATTCGCCAACCTCGGTACTGCACTGAGCGAGCCGGATACCGCGCTGCGTCTGTTTGGCAAGCCTGAAGTCAACGGTCAGCGCCGCATGGGTGTTGCACTGGCCCGCGACGAGTCGATTGAAGCTGCTCGTGCCAAAGCGACCCGTGCTTCCCAGGCTGTTGTTGTAGAGCTGTAATCACGCCATCTGATCGCTCCCGCCCGCGCGGGAGCGATCTTTGCGCTTACACCACCTGATTCAGGTCGTTATTGCGCGTCTCCTTCAGGCACAGCACAGCGATCAGGCTGAGCACCGCTGCCGCAGACACATACCCGCCGACGTAACTCAAACCGCCCATCGCCACCAGTTTCTGCGCGAAGAACGGCGCCGCCGAGGCCCCGACAATCCCGCCGAGGTTGTAGGCCGCCGATGCGCCGGTATACCGCACGTGCGTCGGGAACAGTTCCGGCAGCAGAGCGCCCATCGGGGCGAATGTCACGCCCATCAGGAACAGCTCGATGCACAGGAACAGGGCCACGCCCCAGGTCGATCCCTGAGTCAGCAACGGCTCCATCAGAAATCCGGAAAGAATCGCCAGCACACCGCCGACGATCAGCACCGGTTTGCGTCCGTAACGATCACTGGCCCATGCCGACAGCGGCGTCGCGGCCGCCATGAACAGCACCGCGAAGCACAGCAGACCGAGGAAGGTCTCGCGGCTGTAACCCAATGTGGATACGCCATAGCTCAGGGAAAACACGGTCGAGATGTAGAACAGCGCGTAACACACCACCATGGCGGCGGCGCCCAGCAGCGTCGGTGCCCAGTATTGGCTGAACAGCTCGACCAGCGGCACTTTCACTCGTTCCTGGCGGGCAATGGCATTGGCGAACACCGGGGTTTCGTGAAGCTTGAGGCGCACGTACAGTCCGACCATCACCAGTGCGGCGCTGAGCAGGAACGGAATTCGCCAGCCCCAGCTTCGGAACTGTTCGTCGTTGAGGGTCATGGCCAGCGTCAGGAACAGACCGTTGGCGGCCAGAAAGCCAATCGAAGGGCCGAGTTGCGGGAACATGCCGAACCACGCCCGTTTGCCTTTCGGGGCGTTTTCGGTCGCCAGCAGCGCCGCGCCACCCCATTCGCCCCCCAATCCCAGGCCCTGGCCGAAGCGCAGCACGCAGAGCAGTATCGGTGCCCAGGCGCCGATACTGTCATAACCCGGCAGCACGCCGATCAGCGTGGTGCAGACACCCATCAGCAGCAGTGAGGCCACCAGCGTGGATTTACGGCCGATGCGGTCGCCGAAGTGGCCGAACAGCGCCGAGCCCAGCGGTCGTGCAAGGAAGGCGATGCCGAAGGTCAGGAAGGCGGAGAGCATCTGCGCCGTGCCGGAGGTCTGCGGGAAGAACACCGGCCCGATCACCAGCGCGGCAGCGGTGGCGTAGACGTAGAAATCGTAGAACTCGATGGCCGTGCCGATGAAACTCGCCGTGGCCACGCGGGTGGCGGAGTTGGTCGGTTGGGCGGGCGTGGTGTCGCTGTAAGCGGTACTGGTCGTCATGCGGTGATCCCTGACAGTCATGAGCTCCGTTGGAGCGAATTATTATGGTCGAACACCCAGGGATGTGGGATGAGGCGCGATCGCTGCTTCAGGTAGGAACAGTCGTCGGTGTGATGCGGATATTGCCGATGAACCGGCCGGAACCAGTCGGGTGCGGGGTAAGCACGCGGTTCGGCGGGGCTTGGGTAAGCCCCGCGATTATAGGAAGGTGGCTAACGATTGAACAAGGGGCTGCCTAGCGGGCCGTGACCAACGCCGGAGCGGAAGAGGTGTGCCAGATCAGCACCTTGCTCACCCGGTTCTCTTCGGTTTCGAGAATCTCCAGCCGGTAGCGGCCGATCTTCAGGCAGACCGCGCTTTCCGGGATGGTTTCCAGCGCTTCGGTCACCAGGCCGTTGAGGGTCCGGGGGCCGTCGCTGGGCAGGTGCCAGCCCAGGCATTTGTTCAGTTCGCGGATCGACGCGGCGCCGTCGATCACCATGCGGCCATCGGCTTGTGGGTGGATGTGCGGGTTGTCGAGGCTGTGTTCGCTTTCGAATTCGCCGACGATCTCTTCGAGAATGTCTTCCAGGGTGACAATCCCCAGCACTTCGCCGTACTCGTCCACCACCATGCCCAGCCGCCGCTGCTGCTTGTGGAAGTTCAGCAGCTGCAGTTGCAGCGGGGTGCTTTCGGGAACGAAGTAGGGCTCGTAACTGGCCGCCAGCAAGGCTTCGCGGGTCAGGTTGCCATTGTCCAGCAAATGGCGGACCTGCCGGGTGTTGAGCACCGCCTCGACCTGATTGATATCGCTGTGAAACAGCGGCAGACGAGTACGACGGTTGTGGCGCAGTTGCTCGGTGATTTCTTCGATCGGATCGTCGAGGTTGATGCCGTCGACATCGCTGCGCGGCACCAGAATGTCGTTGACCGTGATGTTATCCAGCGCATGGATGCCCGAAACCGGGTGCGGGCGCACTGGATGATCGGGGTCATCATGACGCTCCGCCGGCACATCGTCTTCGCTTTGTTGCACCACCTGGGCCTTGCGGATGAACGGGCGCATCAGCAAACCACTGACGCGACTGAGCAGCCAGGCAAGCGGGTAAACGACCTTCAGCGGTACTGCCAGCAGCGTATTGCCGAACGACAGCACCGCATCCGGATAACGCTGGGCAAGGGCGCGGGGGAAATAGTCGGCAAAAACCAGCAGCAGGGCGCCGGCGCCAAGGCAAGCCGCCCAGGGGCCGTTTTCTTCACAGAGAAAGATTGCCAGCAGCGTGGCCAGAATAACGGCGAGGGCGCGGCACAGGGTATTGCAGAGGATCAGGCTGTCGAGCGGGAAGCTGAGCTTGGCCAGGGGCTTGTCGCTGGCGCGGGATGCGGTGCGTTGCGCGAGCAGGTGCTGTTGCGCCGCTTCGACGGCGGTAAACAGCCCTGACCAGAGAATCAGCAGGGCAAATACCGCGAGCATCGGCCCTATGGGCAAACCGTCCATTTATGCCGCCCGTCAGATGTGCAGGATGTATTCACGGACCAGTTTGCTGCCGAAATACGCGAGCATCAGCAGGCAGAAACCGGCGAGGGTCCAGCGGATTGCCTTGTGTCCGCGCCAGCCGAGGCGGTTACGGCCCCACAGCAGGACGCTGAACACGATCCAGGCCAGGCAGGCCAGCAGGGTTTTATGCACCAGGTGCTGGGCAAACAGGTTCTCGACGAACAGCCAGCCGGAGATCAACGACAGCGACAGCAGCGTCCAGCCAGCCCAGAGGAAGCCGAACAGCAGGCTTTCCATGGTTTGTAGTGGCGGGAAGTTCTTGATCAGCCCGGACGGGTGCTTGTGCTTGAGCTGATGATCCTGCACCAGCAGCAACAAGGCCTGGAACACCGCGATGGTGAACATGCCGTAGGCGAGGATCGACAACAGGATGTGCGCGAGGATGCCCGGTTCTTCATCGATGATCTGCACCGTACCGGCCGGCGCGAACTGCGCCAGCAGCACCGTGATCGCACCCAGCGGGAACAGCAGCACCAGCAGGTTTTCCACCGGAATCCGCGAGCAGGCGAGCAGGGTCAGGGCAATGACCGCCGCAGCGATCAGGCTCGAAGCACTGAAGAAATCCAGGCCCAGACCGATCGGCGTCAATAAATGCGTAAGCAGGCTGGCGCTGTGGGCCAGCACGGCGAGAACGCCGAGCGAGACCAGCAGGCGCTTGTTGGCCTTGGCGCCAGTGGCCAGGCGGGTGCCCTGATAGAGGGTCGCAGCGGCGTAGAGAAGGGCGGCGGCGAGGGTGGTCAGCAAACTCGGTGACAAGGGGAGCATAAATCCTGTTAGGCAAGCCCGAAAGGGGCTGAGTTTGGCATAGAACCGCCGTTGCACGAAAGACCGGCAAGCTGACAGCGAGGTGTCCGCCAGCCGCAGTCTTCGCTATAATCCGCGACCTGCCCACGCCGCAGGCTCGCCGAGCACATGTTGATTCCGGTCTGGGCCGCCATTATCCCGGTCTACACAGGGCCTGAAAGGATCGCGCAATGTTTGAAAACTTAACCGACCGTCTCTCGCAGACGCTGCGCCATGTCACCGGCAAGGCGAAGCTGACCGAGGACAATATCAAAGACACCCTGCGCGAAGTGCGCATGGCGTTGCTCGAAGCCGACGTCGCCCTGCCGGTGGTCAAGGACTTCGTCAATTCGGTCAAGGAACGCGCTGTCGGCACAGAGGTGTCGCGCAGCCTGACGCCGGGCCAGGCGTTCGTTAAGATCGTCCAGGCCGAACTCGAAAGCCTGATGGGCGCGGCCAACGAAGACCTGAACCTGAGCGCCGTGCCGCCCGCCGTCATTCTGATGGCCGGTCTGCAGGGCGCGGGTAAGACCACCACTGCCGGCAAGCTGGCGCGCTTCCTTAAAGAGCGCAAGAAAAAGTCGGTCATGGTCGTGTCGGCGGACATCTACCGTCCTGCTGCTATTAAACAGCTGGAAACCCTGGCCAACGACATCGGCGTAACGTTCTTCCCGTCCGACCTGAGCCAGAAACCGGTCGACATCGCCAACGCAGCTATTAAAGAAGCAAAACTGAAATTCATCGACGTGGTCATCGTCGACACCGCCGGTCGTCTGCACATCGATGAAGAGATGATGGGCGAGATCAAGGCGCTGCACGCCGCGATCAACCCGGTTGAAACCCTGTTCGTGGTCGACGCCATGACCGGTCAGGACGCGGCCAACACGGCCAAGGCCTTCGGTGATGCGCTGCCGCTGACCGGCGTGATCCTGACCAAGGTCGACGGTGATGCCCGTGGCGGTGCCGCGCTGTCGGTTCGCGCGATCACCGGCAAGCCGATCAAGTTCATCGGTATGGGCGAGAAGAGCGAAGCACTCGATCCGTTCCATCCTGAGCGTATCGCTTCGCGGATCCTCGGCATGGGCGACGTGCTCAGCCTGATCGAACAGGCTGAGGCGACCCTCGACAAGGACAAGGCCGACAAACTGGCCAAGAAGCTGAAGAAGGGCAAGGGCTTCGACCTCGAAGATTTCCGCGATCAGCTGCAACAGATGAAGAACATGGGCGGCCTCGGCGGGCTCATGGACAAGCTGCCGAGCATCGGCGGTGTCAATCTCTCGCAAATGGGCAATGCCCAGAGCGCCGCAGAGAAGCAGTTCAAACAGATGGAAGCCATCATCAATTCCATGACCCCGGCCGAGCGCCGCGACCCTGAGCTGATCAGCGGTTCGCGCAAGCGCCGGATCGCCATGGGCTCCGGCACCCAGGTGCAGGACATCGGTCGCTTGATCAAGCAGCACAAGCAGATGCAGAAGATGATGAAGAAATTCTCCGCCAAGGGCGGAATGGCGAAAATGATGCGCGGCATGGGCGGAATGTTGCCCGGCGGCGGCATGCCAAAGATGTAAAAGAACTCGCCGGTCGTCGCACCGGCGCAGTCCCGCAAGGAAGCGGGATCCACAGCAAACCCGCACTCGGCGGGAGCTGACCGGCCGTGTTAAACGACGGCCCCATATGCAAATCTGCACGGCATGCCACAGGCGCCGGAAAAAGTCATTTGCAAAAGTCCGGATATTCCTTAGAATATGCGGCCTTTCGGGCACCCATGCCCGCTGTGCATTTAGATTTGCAGCACCGACTACAGGAACGATGTTCACATGCTAACAATCCGTCTTGCCCTTGGCGGCTCCAAAAAGCGCCCGTTTTACCACCTGACCGTAACCGACTCCCGCAACCCGCGTGACGGTTCCCACAAAGAACAGGTTGGCTTCTTCAACCCTGTTGCCCGTGGTCAGGAAATCCGTCTGTCCGTGAACCAAGAGCGCGTTGCCTACTGGCTGAGCGTTGGTGCACAGCCTTCTGAGCGTGTTGCTCAGTTGCTGAAGGAATCTGCCAAGGCTGCAGCCTGAGCAGTATGAGCGCGACGCCAGAAAAAGCTGATGACCTGATCGTTGTCGGCAAGATTTTTTCGGTTCACGGCGTTCGCGGCGAGGTGAAGGTCTTTTCCTTTACCGATCCGATTGAAAACCTGTTGGGCTATCGCAACTGGACGCTTCGGCGCGAAGGCATAGTGAAACAGGTCGAGCTGGTCAGCGGCCGATCCACTCAAAAGGATCTGGTTGTGAAGCTCAAAGGCCTCGACGATCGCGATGAAGCCCGTCTTCTGAGCGGTTACGAGATTTGCATCCCGCGAAGCCTTTTGCCCGACCTGACCGCCGACGAGTACTACTGGTACCAGTTGGAAGGTCTGAGCGTCATCAACCAGGACGAACAATTGTTCGGCAAGGTTGATCACCTGTTGGAGACCGGCGCGAACGATGTATTGGTGGTCAAGCCCTGCGTTGGCAGCCTGGATGATCGCGAGCGGTTGTTGCCCTATACGGAGCAATGCGTGCTGGCAATCGACCTGGAAGCAGGCGTGATGAGGGTGGAATGGGACGCGGACTTCTAAGCAATGGCCAGCCTGCGCGTAGACGTCATTACGCTGTTCCCCGAGATGTTCTCGGCCATCAGTGAGTACGGCATTACCAGTCGTGCGGTCAAACAGGGGCTCTTGCAGCTGACCTGTTGGAATCCGCGGGATTACACGACGGATCGGCATCACACTGTGGACGATCGCCCGTTTGGCGGTGGTCCGGGCATGGTGATGAAGATCAAGCCCCTGGAAGATGCTCTGGTTCAGGCCAAGGCAGCAGCCGGGGAGGCGGCGAAGGTGATTTACCTGTCCCCCCAAGGCCGTCAACTGACTCAGTCGGCGGTACGCGAACTGGCGAAATCGGATGCATTGATCCTGATTGCCGGTCGCTATGAAGGCATTGACGAGCGCTTTATTGAGGCTCATGTCGATGAAGAGTGGTCGATTGGTGACTATGTGTTGTCTGGCGGCGAGCTGCCGGCCATGGTCATGATCGATGCGGTTACACGACTGCTGCCCGGAGCTTTAGGGCATGCGGATTCCGCTGAGGAAGATTCCTTTACGGATGGTCTGCTGGATTGCCCGCACTACACCCGACCTGAGGTGTATGCGGATCAGCGTGTTCCCGACGTGTTGCTGAGTGGCAATCACGCGCATATCCGGCGTTGGCGTTTACAGCAGTCCCTTGGCAGGACCTTTGAACGACGCGCCGATCTTCTGGAAAGCCGCTCGCTTTCTGGAGAAGAGAAGAAGCTGCTCGAGGAATACATCCGCGAGCGGGACGATAGTTAACAACGTATCGATGGTAGATCAGACGATTTACCTTAGGAGCACAGCATGACCAACAAAATCATCCTTGCACTCGAAGCAGAGCAGATGACCAAAGAAATCCCTACCTTTGCCCCAGGCGACACCATCGTCGTTCAGGTGAAAGTGAAGGAAGGCGATCGTTCCCGTCTGCAAGCGTTCGAAGGCGTTGTCATCGCCAAGCGTAACCGCGGCGTGAACAGTGCGTTCACCGTTCGTAAAATCTCCAACGGTGTTGGCGTAGAACGTACTTTCCAGACCTACTCCCCGCAAATCGACAGCATGGCTGTCAAGCGTCGCGGTGACGTACGTAAAGCCAAGCTGTACTACCTGCGCGACCTGTCGGGTAAAGCAGCTCGCATCAAGGAAAAACTGGCTTAAGTCCAGCTTCCGATGCAGAAAAAAGCAGCCTACGGGCTGCTTTTTTGTTGCCCGCAATTTATCCACCGCATTTCTGTTTCAGGCCTGACCCATGACCCCTCGCGAGCAAGAAATCGAACGCCGCACCGAACTCTCGGTGACCCGCGTGACCAAGGCGGTTTTTCCGCCGACCACCAACCACCACAACACCCTGTTCGGCGGCACCGCGCTGGCCTGGATGGACGAAGTGTCCTTCATCACCGCCACGCGCTTCTGCCGTTTGCCGCTGGTGACAGTGTCGACCGATCGCATCGATTTCAATCATGCGATCCCGGCAGGCTCCATCGTCGAACTGGTTGGGCGGGTGATCAAGGTCGGCAACACCAGCCTCAAGGTCGAGGTGGAAGTGTTCGTTGAAAGCATGAGCTGCGACGGTCGTGAGAAAGCCATTCACGGGCAGTTCAGCTTTGTTGCCATCGATGATGACAAGCGTCCGGTGCCGGTGCTGCCGGGTTTCGCGGCCTGATCCAGCACCGAGCCGCGGCATTCGCGGGCAAGCCCGCTCCCACACGTTTTGTGTTGTCCGCTGATGATGTGTTCGANACACTGTGGGAGCGGGCTTGCCCGCGATTCGGTCTGTCAGGCGCTGACGCTCTCCGGCTGAATCAGCGCCACCAGCGTCCATCCCGGCCCCGGCTTTAGCACGGTTTCCGGCGTCACGACATGCACCCAGCCGCTGTCATCGCGCATGAACAGTAGCGTCGCGCGATTGCCATGCAGCGCACGGTAATTGTCCCAGCCAAACCCGTCCGTCAGCGTCGTGCTGTAAAGATCGGCACCTTGCCCCAGTTGACTGGCGAGTCTTGCGTAAGTCAGCGCCTCGCTCCCCAGTTGGTTGCCGCGATGTTCGAGGCTGGCACGGTGCTTGTCGCTGCGCCGGCTTTCCTGACCGCTGGCCAGCCCGAACAACCGCTGATGGCCAAAGTCATGACGAAAGCGCATGGCCGCCAGCGTATTGAGTTCGCCCGACGGTGACAGCGCCAGCAAATGCCCCAGTCCGACCAGGTCCAGATGCGCATCGGCGTGCTGTGAGGCCGGATTGCCGAAGTAGGTCGGCAAGCCATCCATGCGCGCGGCGCGGATATTTTCCCAGCTTGAATCCGTCAGCAGCACCCGGCTGCCCAGCTGTTGCAGCGACTTGCCGAGCAGGCGCGCAGGCCCGTTCGCCCCGACGATCAGGAAGCCGCTGGGCGCTGGCTCCGCAACTTTCAACAGCCGGGCCAGTGGCCGAGCGGTCGCACTTTGCAGCACGACGGTGCCGATGATCACGGCGAACGTCAGCGGCACCAGCAACAGCGCGCCTTCATGGCCCGCTTCATCAAGTCGAATCGCAAAGATCGCCGAGACCGCCGCCGCGACAATCCCGCGCGGGGCAATCCAGCACAACAGCGCACGTTCACGCCAACTCAGGCTCGAACCGGCGGTGCTCAGCACCACGTTCAACGGTCGGGCGATCAGCTGAATCACCAGCAACAGGATCAACACCAGCGGCCCGAGACCGATCAACGCGTTCAGATCCAGTCGTGCCGCCAGCAGAATGAACAGCCCGGAAATCAGCAGCACGCTGAGGTTTTCCTTGAAGTGCAGGATGTGCCGCACATCCACACCCTTCATGTTCGCCAGCCACATGCCCATCAGTGTCACCGCCAACAGCCCTGATTCGTGCATGGTCTGGTTGGCGGCGATGAATATCCCCAGCACCGCGGCGAGCGATGCCAGATTGTGCAAATACTCCGGCAGCCATTGGCGCCGGATGATCGTGCCGAGCAACCAGCCACCGACGATACCGAACGCGCTGCCGCAGACAATCACCCCGCCAAATGTCAGCAGGCTCTGTTCCAGGCCATGGCCTTCGGCCCGAGCAATGATGAAGCTGTAGACCACCACCGCGAGCAGCGCGCCGATCGGGTCGATCACAATCCCTTCCCAGCGCAGGATGTTGGCGATCGAAGCCTTCGGCCGCACCACGCGCAGCATCGGCACGATCACGGTCGGCCCGGTGACCAGGGTCAGGCTGCCGAACAGGATGGCGAGCAGCCAGTCGAAACCCAGCAGCCAGTGCGTCGCGACCGCAATCACTACCCATGTCGAGAGCGCACCGATTGTGACCAGTCGATGCACGACGCTGCCGATCTCGCGCCATTCCGACAGGTGCAGGGTCAGGCTGCCTTCAAACAGAATCAGTGCCACCGCCAGCGACACCAATGGCATCAGCAACGGGCCGAACATTTCCTGTGGGTCGAGCCAGCCCAGCACGGGGCCCGCCAGAATGCCGGTCAGCAGCAGAAACAGAATCGCCGGCAGCTTCAGGCGCCAGGCGAGCCATTGGCAGCCCAGTGCGGCAGCGCCGATACCACCGAAAGCCAACAGAATTTGCTGCTCGTTCATTGAAGCTCCCTGTTCCTTGAAATAGCGGGCTATGAAAGACTAGCGGCCATTTCAACCGTTCACTCTTTATTTGCGCGCAGTGCCAAACCTGCGTGTCTTGAGCGCCCATGCCTGCCATCGACCACCCACTGATCGACCAGTTTCTCGACGCCCTCTGGCTGGAAAAAGGTCTCTCCGACAACACTCGCGACGCCTACCGCAGTGATCTCGCGCTGTTCAACGGCTGGTTGCAGGACAAAGGTCTCGAACTGGTCAATGCCGGTCGAGAACTGATCCTCGATCACCTGGCCTGGCGTCTGGAACAGAACTACAAACCTCGCTCTACGGCGCGATTTCTTTCCGGTGTGCGTGGTTTTTATCGCTATCTGCTGCGGGAAAAACTGATTTCGGTTGATCCGACTTTGCGCGTGGATATGCCGCAACTCGGTCGGCCGCTGCCCAAATCCCTGTCGGAAGCCGACGTCGAAGCGCTGCTGAAGGCGCCGGACTTGAGCGAAGCCATCGGCCAGCGCGATCGCGCCATGCTCGAAGTCTTGTATGCCTGCGGCCTGCGTGTCACCGAGCTGATCAGCCTGACGCTGGAACAGGTCAACCTGCGTCAGGGCGTGTTGCGGGTGATGGGCAAGGGCAGCAAGGAGCGGCTGGTGCCGATGGGCGAGGAGGCGATTGTCTGGGTCGAGCGCTACCTGCGTGACGGTCGCGGCGAGCTGCTCGGCGGGCGCCCGAGCGATGTGCTGTTCCCCAGTCAGCGCGGCGAGCAGATGACCCGCCAGACCTTCTGGCATCGAATCAAGCATCAGGCCAAGGTCGCCGGGATCGGCAAGTCACTGTCGCCGCACACCTTGCGTCACGCGTTTGCCACCCACCTGCTCAACCATGGCGCCGACTTGCGGGTGGTGCAGATGCTGTTGGGCCACAGCGACCTGTCGACCACGCAGATCTACACTCACGTCGCCCGGGCACGTTTGCAGGATCTGCATGCCAAACATCACCCGCGCGGCTGAGCGCCGTTTGTCTTGCGACAGGCGCATTCGGCCACGGGAGCCTTATGTGGTAGGCTTTGCCGGTTTGCACGATGGGCGGTTATGACCCGGTGTTCCGGCACGGGCGTTCTGATCGTTCCATTTGTCCGCCTTCAGGAGTTCTCATGCGTCTGACCCAGATTTTCGCCGCCGCAGCCATTGCGTTGGTCAGCACCTTTGCCGTCGCCGATGACGCGGCCGACAAAGCGATTCGCCAAAGCCTGGAAAACCTCCAGCTCGACGTGCCGGTCGATACCATCACCGCCAGTCCGCTGCCAGGCCTGTACGAAGTCAAGCTCAAGGGCAGTCGCGTGCTCTACGCCAGCGCCGACGGCCAGTACATCGTTCAGGGCTACATGTTCCAGCTCAAGGACGGCAAACCGGTCAACCTGACCGAGAAGACCGAGCGCCTGGGCATTTCCAAACTGATCAATGCGATCCCGGTAGCCGAGACCGTGGTTTACCCGGCCGTGGGTGAAACCAAGTCGCACATCACCGTTTTCACCGACACCACTTGCCCGTACTGCCACAAGCTGCACGCTGAAGTGCCCGAGCTGAACAAGCGCGGCATCGAAGTGCGTTACGTCGCGTTCCCGCGTCAGGGTCTGAATTCGCCGGGTGACGAACAGCTGCAAGCGGTGTGGTGCTCGAAAGACAAGAAAGCGGCCATGGACAAAATGGTCGATGGCAAGGAAATCAAGGCCGCCAAGTGCGATAACCCGGTTTCCAAACAGTTCGCCCTCGGTCAGTCGATCGGCGTGAATGGTACACCGGCCATCGTTTTGGCCGACGGACAAGTCATTCCGGGCTACCAGCCTGCGCCACAAGTCGCCAAACTGGCGCTGGGCGCGAAGTAATTCGCATCGTCACGCTCAGGCGTTGACGAGCGTGGTCCGGCGGCAGGATTGCCGGGCCATCAACAGAGAGCCGCGAACCTGCGGTTGTTTTCACGGCCGGCCTCGCGTCGGCCGTTTTATGGGGAGTTCACAGTGAAACCGGTCAAAGTAGGCATCTGTGGGTTAGGGACCGTCGGTGGCGGAACCTTCAACGTACTTCAGCGCAACGCCGAGGAAATTGCTCGTCGTGCCGGGCGTGGAATCGAAGTGGCACAAATTGCCATGCGCACGCCAAAGCCTCAGTTCCAGACGACCGGTATTGCGATTACCAACGATGTCTTCGAAGTGGCCACGAACCCTGAGATCGACATCGTCATAGAGCTGATGGGCGGCTACACCGTTGCCCGCGAGCTGGTACTCAAGGCCATCGAGAATGGCAAGCATGTGGTCACCGCGAACAAGGCTCTGATTGCCGTTCACGGTAATGAAATTTTCGCCAAGGCACGCGAGAAAGGCGTGATCGTGGCGTTCGAAGCGGCGGTAGCCGGCGGCATTCCGGTGATCAAGGCGATCCGTGAAGGCCTGTCCGCCAACCGTATCAACTGGGTCGCCGGGATCATCAACGGCACCGGCAACTTCATCCTCACCGAAATGCGCGAGAAGGGTCGCACCTTCGAAGACGTGCTGGCCGAGGCGCAAGCGCTGGGTTACGCCGAAGCTGATCCGACTTTCGACGTCGAAGGCATCGACGCGGCGCACAAGCTGACGATCCTGGCGTCGATCGCATTCGGTGTTCCGCTGCAGTTCGACAAGGCTTACACCGAAGGCATCACCAAGCTGACCACCGCCGACGTGAATTACGCCGAAGCGCTGGGCTACCGCATCAAGCATCTGGGCGTGGCACGCAGCACCGCCGCCGGTATCGAGCTGCGCGTACACCCGACGCTGATACCGGCCGATCGCCTGATAGCCAACGTCAACGGTGTGATGAACGCGGTGATGGTCAACGGTGACGCTGCCGGTTCGACCCTGTTCTACGGCGCCGGCGCCGGCATGGAGCCGACCGCTTCGTCGGTGATCGCGGATCTGGTGGACGTGGTTCGCGCCATGACGTCCGACCCGGAAAACCGCGTGCCGCACCTGGCCTTCCAGCCGGACTCGCTGTCGGCCCATCCGATCCTGCCGATCGAAGCCTGCGAAAGCGCCTACTACCTGCGCATTCAGGCCAAGGACCATCCGGGCGTACTCGCTCAGGTGGCGAGCATCCTCTCGGAGCGCGGCATCAACATCGAGTCGATCATGCAGAAGGAAGTCGAGGAACACGACGGCCTGGTGCCGATGATTCTGCTGACCCACCGCGTGCTGGAACAGCACATCAACGACGCGATCGCCGCCCTCGAAGCGCTCGCGGGCGTGGTCGGTCCGGTTGTGCGGATCCGCGTCGAGCACTTGAACTAAACAGAAACAGCTGCAAGCTTCGAGCTGCAAGCGGCAAGAGAAAAGCAGTCCGGCTTTTACCTGAAGCTTGTAACTCGTAGCTTGAAGCTCAAACCGAAGGTTTGCCCCTATGCGTTACATCAGTACCCGCGGCCAGGCACCGGCCCTGAATTTCGAAGACGTCCTGCTGGCCGGTCTCGCCACCGACGGCGGTCTGTACGTCCCGGAAAACCTGCCACGTTTCACCCAGGAAGAAATCGCTTCCTGGGCCGGCCTGCCGTATCACGAGCTGGCCTTCCGCGTCATGCGCCCGTTCGTCACCGGCAGCATTCCGGACGCCGATTTCAAAAAGATTCTTGAAGAAACCTACGGTGTGTTCGCCCACAACGCCGTTGCGCCGCTGCGTCAGTTGAACGGCAACGAATGGGTGCTGGAGCTGTTCCACGGCCCGACCCTGGCGTTCAAGGACTTCGCCCTGCAACTGCTCGGTCGCTTGCTCGACTACGTGCTGGAAAAACGCGGCGAGCGCGTGGTCATCGTCGGCGCCACCTCCGGTGACACCGGTTCGGCCGCCATCGAAGGCTGCAAGCACTGCGAAAACGTCGACATCTTCATTCTGCACCCGCACAACCGCGTGTCCGAAGTGCAGCGTCGGCAGATGACCACCATCCTCGGTGAGAACATCCACAACATCGCCATCGAAGGCAACTTCGATGACTGCCAGGAAATGGTCAAGGCCAGCTTCGCCGACCAGAGCTTCCTCAAGGGCACCCGCCTGGTTGCAGTGAACTCGATCAACTGGGCGCGGATCATGGCCCAGATCGTTTACTACTTCCACGCGGCCCTGCAATTGGGCGGCCCGGCGCGTTCGGTGTCGTTCTCGGTGCCGACCGGCAACTTTGGCGACATCTTCGCCGGCTATCTGGCGCGCAACATGGGACTGCCGATCAACCAGCTGATCGTCGCCACCAACCGCAACGACATCCTGCACCGCTTCATGAGTGGCAACCAGTACGTCAAGGAAACCCTGCACGCCACGCTGTCGCCGTCGATGGACATCATGGTCTCGTCGAACTTCGAACGCCTGCTGTTCGACCTGCACGGTCGCAACGGCGCGGCAATTGCCGGGCTGATGGATTCGTTCAAGCAGGGCGGCGGTTTCAGCGTCGAACAGGAACGCTGGACCGAAGCACGCAAACTGTTCGACTCGCTGGCCGTGGACGATGCGCAAACCTGCGAAACCATCGCCGAAGTCTACGAGCAGACCGGTGAAGTGCTGGATCCGCACACCGCCATTGGCGTGAAAGCCGCGCGCGAATGCCGTCGCAGCCTGGACATCCCGATGGTGATTCTGGGCACGGCGCATCCGGTCAAGTTCCCGGACGCGGTGGAGAAAGCCGGTGTAGGAAAAGCTCTCGAACTACCTGCACATCTTTCTGATTTGTTTGAGAGAGAAGAGCGCTGCACCGTCCTGCCGAATGAGCTGAAAGCCGTGCAAGCCTTTGTCAGTCAGCATGGCAACCGAGGCAAGCCCCTCTAAGCCCGCAAAGCTGTCACATTTTGAAGCCCGTCTCCTGACGGGCTTTCTTGTTTATGCATGCCACACTGCCCGGGTTTCACCCACGAAGGACGGGTGAGTCGATGACGAAGGATGTGGCAATGCGGTTTTTTTCAGGATTGAAACCGGCGCTGTGCTGGTTGTGTGTGTGGGCGATGTTCGGGGTGTCGCAGTGGACCGAAGCGGCCCATCTGGCGAGGCATTCCGATGGGGTGACAACTGTTCAGCCTATCGAGCTGGATGAGCATGAGCGACAGTGGATTCGAGATAACCCCAGAGTGACGGTCGCCTCGGTGCAGTACCCGTTGTATCTGTTTCAGGATGAACATGGTCATTGGAGCGGCTTGAACAACGATGTGCTCACGCATATCAGCGCCATGACCGGATTGCAGTTCGTCCATCAGGAGTCGTTCTCCACCGATCACATGCTGGAACGGCTTCAGAGTGGCGTGGCCGATATCAGCACGACCCTGGCGATGAACGACGAGCGCAAGGCATTCCTGGACTTCAGTCACGCGTTCGGCGGTGCTGGCTGGGTATTCGTCGGTCATTCGGGCGAACCGGCGATACAGTCGTTCGAAGCGCTGGCAAAGCGGGTGTTGGTCCTGCCGGCCCGGCATGCGCTGGAGGACAGCATTCGACGTGACTACCCGTCGATCCAGATCCGCTCGGTGAAAACGTATGCCGAGGCGCGAGCGCTGGTCGAGAGTGGCGAGGCCTACGCCACCATCGAGAACGAGATCGGGGCTCAGCTGTTTCCCTCGGGCCTGCTCAAGGTCGGTGGTCTGGTGGAGGGCAAGTGGGAGGCGGATCATCTGGCGGTACGCAAAGGGCTGCCTGAGCTTGTGAGCATCCTCAACAAGGCATTGGGCGCTTTCTCGGCGGCCGAACTGCGTGCCATGCGCCTGAAATGGCTGGACGGCGTTGCTCCCGCTCCGGTTCCCTCGATCGGCTCGCTCCTGATCAAGTGGGGGTGTTGGGCGATGGGTGCGCTTGGGGTGTTCGGGCTATTGCCCTTGCTGTGGAACCGCCGTTTGGCGGCCGAGGTAAAACAGCGCCGGGCGGCTGAAAAGGATCTAAGTGATCAACTGGCTTTCCAACATGCATTGATCGATGCGATGCCCGATCCCGTATTTGTTCGCGATCTGCAGGGGCGGTTGATCATGTGCAATCGCAGTTATGAAGATGCGCTGTCGGTTCGGCTGGAGCAGGTGCAGGGCCGGAAGCTGTTCGAGATCGATGCGCTTCCACAGGCCACGGCACTGATGCTGCACGAAGAATTCATGGCGCAGCTGGGCACTCGTAAAACACGTTTCAGCAAACGGCAGCTGGTGTTCAAGAGCGGCCCCCGTCAGATCTACCAATGGACGGTGCCGTTTTACAGTGCGGATGGAAAACTGCGTGGCCTGCTGGGTGGCTGGACGGACATTACCGAGCGGCGGAAGGAGAGTGGATGTCGATGTCTGCATTAAAGATGGGAAAGTTCCTATAAAACGTGGCTACTTTTCTGATGGGAGGCTTAGGACGACTGCCCTAGAGTGACAGGCCACTGCGGCGTGAATCCGCGATTGCCGCTCCAGAGGTCGTCCCATGCGCTCGCTCAAGATCCTGATTCTAGAACCCAATCCGTTCCAGCTGATGGCGTTGCACCAGATGCTCAACGCCATCGGTATCTATGATGTGCTGACCGCGCCGTCGCTGGGTTCGGCAAAGCGGTCACTGGAACGTCGCGGAGCGGTCGACATTACCCTGTGCAATCCACAATTACAGAACGGGGACGGGGTGGCGCTGATCCGGCATCTGGCCGACCGGCAGGACGCGCGGGCGATGATTCTGCTGGGGGCCGTGACACCCAGCCTGCTGCAAGAGCTGGAAACCTTGCTCGGCGAACACGGGATCACCTTGCTGGGCCGCCTGCACACGCCGGTGTCGGCGGTGTTGATGAGGAGTCTGCTGGACACCTACATGACAAGCCACCGGCATTGCGTGGACGCTTGAACCCCCATGGTTATTTTCCTGTCATCTTCACCCTGCATGCTCCGATAGGCCGGTGACGCTCCGGGAGAGGCCGGCGACAAGCAGAACTTTCCTCTCGGGCCGGTGGTCATTTACTGTGAACACGCCCCAGGCACTGTGTTTTCGGACTATTGAGTGGAGATCGAGATGGAAAGTATCAGTCTATTGCTCGGTGAGGCTCTGAGCCCGTATCAAGTGACGTTGACCCCTCGGGGTCGCCATGGCGAATGCATGGTGACTTTGAAGAACGGCAGCGGCGCGATCGTGGTGGAGCGCGAATTCAATCAGGCGCAATTGAGCGACAAGCGTCAACTGACAGATGTGGTCGACGGTCTGCACCGTGACATCCTGATTGCCGAAGGCCGGCTGGAACCCTGTGTGATCGCCGCGTTGCGAAACGCAGCCCTCGACAAGCACCCGGCCCTCTGAAACTGATTTTTCATTTGTGGGAACCTTCCTGCATTCAGGTCGGTCAGACCCGGTAACAGCAGGAGCAAGCATTGTGCTCCGGTGCTTGTCGCTTGCTGCTACGGGTCTTTGATACAGGCCACGTTTAACCCCGAGTCGTCTCCCCACTTCTCGGGGTTTCTTTTTGCCCGGATTTCACTGCGCGGCTTGTCGCTGGAAGAAAATCCGCGCCTGTTCCAGATAATCCTGACGCCTTTCGGGGTCGAGCCAATCGGCGTAGAGCTGGTTGAGGTGATCGTGGGGCAGGGTGCGCAACAGCTGATTGATCTCGGTGATCGCCTGTCGACCCGCCGCGGTGTCGGTGCAGCCGACATGGCCCGACAGGTACTTGCCCGTACCGCGAATCGGAAAGAACAGCAGTTCGTCCTCGGCGATCTCGGCCTGGCGCGCCTGATAGCGGATTTCCGGCCAGTAACCCAAAACTACCTGCAAACGTCCCAGGCGCTGCATCGACAGCAGGCTGCTGAGCGCATCGTTGCCGTAATGGGGCGTCAGCGCGCCGCTCGGTGCCTGATGCAGCAATGTATCGATGTACTCGCCATAACTGCGCTCGGCTACCACACCGACTTTTCGCTCGCCGTTGGCCAGAAATGCCGACAGGTCGACTTCATCGTCGACCAGAAACGGCTTCAGCACTTCGCGATCTCTCTGACGCACCACCAGGCCATTGCTGACAGCGCGAAACGCGGGGATGGAGAAGGCGATCCATTGCGCCCGCTCCCTGTTCCAGATCAGCGAAGGATCGCAGGCGAAGGGATGTTCATGCAGCATTTGAGTGCCACGGGCGCGATTGACCCGCATCAAGGTGTGTTCGTATTGCGGCATGCCGGCAATCAGCATCGGCATCAATTGATCGATAACGCCCTGGCCCTTTTTCGGACCCTCGAAGATCGTCAGTGGCGGCAGGTCGCGCAACAGCCAGATCAGCGTCGGTTTGGCCTGCGCCCACGCTGGCAGTACCATCAGGAACAGCAGGCCGAACAACCGCCAGGTCCACCAATGGTGGGCGCGGTTCGAGGCCGAGGGCATCAGGGGCTTCAGCTCAGATGGCTCCGTCTTCGCGCAGCCGGGCGATCTGCTTCTCGTCGTAGCCAAGATCGTGGAGTACCTGCGCATTGTGCTCACCGAGCTGCGGTCCGACCCATTCGGACGTGCCGGGTGTCTCAGAGAGTTTCGGCACGATGCCCGGCATCTTGAAAGGTTTGCCGTCCGGCAGTTTGGCGTGCAGGAACATTTCCCGGGCCAGGTATTGCGGATCGTTGAACATGTCTTCGGCACTGAAGATCCGGCTGGCCGGAACTTCGGCCTGATTCAGCAGATCCAGCACGGTTTGCAGCGGCAGCGAATTGACCCAGCGATCGATCACCCCATACAACTCGTCACGACGGCTGTCGCGCCCGTCGTTGCTGGCCAGCGCCGGGTCGTTTGCCAGATCTTCACGGCCGATGATCAGCATGAAGCGCTTGAAAATCGCATCGCCGTTGGCGCCGATCTGCACATGTTTGCCGTCGGCGCTGGTGTGGATCGAGGACGGGGTGATGCCCGGCATGATGTTGCCGGTGCGCTCACGAATGAAGCCGAAGACATCGAACTCCGGCACCATGCTTTCCATCATGGCGAAGATCGCTTCGTACAGCGCCACATCGACCACCTGGCCGAGACCGCCGTTGACCTCGCGATGACGCAAGGCCATCAACGCTCCGATCACGCCCCACAAAGCCGCAATCGAATCGCCGATGGAAATTCCGGTGCGCACCGGCGGGCGGTCTTCGAAACCGGTGATGTAGCGCAGGCCGCCCATGGATTCGCCGACCGCACCGAAACCTGGCTGATCTTTCATTGGCCCGGTCTGGCCGAAACCGGACAGGCGCACCATCACCAGTTTCGGGTTCAGCGCATGCAGGGTTTCCCAGCCCAGGCCGAGTTTTTCCAGCACGCCGGGGCGGAAGTTCTCGATCAGGATGTCGGCTTCACCCAGCAGTTTTTTCAGGATCGCCAGGCCATCGGGGTGTTTGAGGTTCAGCGTCAGGGACTTTTTGTTGCGCGCCTGGACGAACCACCACAACGAAGTCCCTTCATACAGCTTGCGCCATTTGCGCAACGGATCCCCGCCGTCCGGCGACTCGATCTTGATCACTTCGGCGCCGAACTCGCCGCAGATGCGCGAAGCAAACGGCCCGGCAATCAAAGTACCCAATTCAATGACTTTCAGACCGCTGAGCGGTTTGTTGGCGAACGGCATGCGAGATCCTGTAGGACAAGGCTGAGCAGATACAGCGTTTTAACATAGCCGGCTGTCAGTCGCGCAAGGTTGATCGCCATCAATTCGTGGATTGCCTACAGCATCGGTTAGACTTGCCGACTTTCCTCGTATCAAGAAGCCCGTTCATGGCCCAGCCGTCCACTACCTACAAATTCGAACTGAACCTCACCGACCTTGACCGCAGCGTCTACGAGAACGTGAAGCAGACCATCGCCCGCCATCCTTCGGAAACCGAAGAACGCATGACCGTGCGGCTGTTGGCCTACGCGCTCTGGTACAACGAGCAACTGTCGTTCGGGCGTGGTCTGTCGGACGTGGATGAACCTGCGCTGTGGGAAAAGAGTTTGGACGACCGCGTCCTGCACTGGATCGAAGTCGGCCAGCCGGATGCCGATCGCCTGACCTGGTGCTCGCGCCGCACCGAACGCACCAGCCTGCTGGCCTACGGCAGCCTGCGCGTCTGGGAAGGCAAGGTGATTCCGGCGATCAAAAACCTGAAGAACGTCAACATTGCCGCTGTTCCGCAGGAAGTGCTGGAAACCCTGGCCAAGGACATGCCCCGCGTCATCAAGTGGGACGTGATGATCAGCGAAGGCACGATCTTCGTCACCGACGACCGTGGCCAGCACGAAGTCCAGCTCAGCTGGCTGCAAGGCGAGCGCGGTTAATTCCGCGTTACTCCCGAAAAATCCCACGTATTCAAGAGAAGCTTCTGTCACCCCATGCGTATCGATCCTCGCCCGTTGCCCGCCACTCTGCCGTTTCTCGGTGAACTGCCACCGCTACTGACCCGCCTGTACGCGGCGCGGGGCGTGCAGTCCGAAGCGGAGCTGGACAAGAGCCTGGCGCGGCTGATTCCGTTCCAGCAGCTCAAAGGGATCGATGCGGCGGTTGATCTGCTGGTGACGGCGCTGGAGCAGCGTCAGCGGATCCTGATCGTTGGCGACTTCGACGCCGACGGCGCGACGGCCAGCACCGTCGGCGTGCTCGGTTTGCGCCTGCTGGGCGCGGCGCACGTCGATTATCTGGTGCCGAACCGCTTCGAATACGGCTACGGCCTGACCCCGGAAATCGTCGAAGTCGCGATGACCCGCGAGCCGCAACTGTTGATCACCGTCGACAACGGCATTTCCAGCGTTGAAGGTGTCGCGGCCGCGAAGCGCCATGGCCTGAAGGTCTTGATTACTGACCACCACTTGCCTGGCGATGAACTGCCGCAAGCTGATGCACTGGTCAATCCGAACCAGCCTGGTTGCGAATTTCCAAGCAAGGCGCTGGCCGGGGTCGGGGTGATTTTCTATGTGTTGATGGCCTTGCGCGCACGCCTGCGCAGCCTCGGCTGGTACGAAAGCCAACCACAGCCGAACATCGGCGAACTGCTGGATCTGGTGGCGCTGGGCAGCGTCGCCGACGTGGTGCCGTTGGATGCCAACAACCGGATTCTGGTGCACCAGGGTCTGGAGCGAATTCGCGCCGGACGGGCGCGGCCGGGGATCAAGGCGATCCTGGAAGTGGCCAAGCGAGAGGCGTCGCGCATTACCTCTACCGACCTCGGTTTCATCGTCGGCCCGCGCCTGAACGCGGCGGGGCGTCTGGATGACATGAGCCTGGGCATCGAATGTCTGCTGACCCACGACCCTGCGCTGGCGCGGGAAATGGCCGCACAACTGGACGGCATGAATCAGGACCGCAAATCCATCGAGCAAGGCATGCAGCGCGAAGCGCTGGCCCAGCTCAAGGACTTGCCGGTCGAGTCGATGCCGTTCGGATTGTGCCTGTTCGATCCGGAATGGCATCAGGGTGTCATCGGTATTCTGGCTTCGCGGATGAAGGAGCGTTACTTCCGCCCGACCATCGCCTTCGCCGATGCCGGCGACGGCCTGCTCAAGGGCTCGGGCCGTTCGGTGCAGGGTTTCCATATTCGTGATGCGTTGAGCGTGGTCGCGGCACAACATCCGGATTTGATCAGCAAGTACGGTGGCCACGCGATGGCGGCCGGTCTGACCTTGCCGCAGGAAAATTTTCCGTTGTTCGCCGAGGCATTTGACGCTGAGGTGCGTAGGCAGCTTCGGGAAGAAGATCTGACCGGGCGCCTGCTGTCGGACGGCACGCTGGCGGTCGAGGAATTTCATCTGGAGCTGGCCCGCGCCCTGCGTCACGCCGGGCCGTGGGGCCAGCATTTCCCAGAGCCGCTGTTTCATGGCGTGTTCCAGTTGGTCGAGCAGCGAGTGGTCGGCGAGCGGCACCTGAAAGTGGTGCTGAAAACCGAATGCGGTTCGGTGAAGCTTGATGGCATCGCCTTCGGCATTGATCGTGATATCTGGCCGAACCCGACGATCAAATGGGTCGAACTGGCGTACAAGCTCGATCTGAACGAGTTTCGCGGCAATGAGACCGTGCAACTGATGATTGCCCACATCGAACCGCGTTGACGCCTTCGCGAGCAAGCTCGCGCAGGCGGACTTACATACACAGAATTACTCTGAACCCTCCCTCATCCCCGGATGTCGACTAGGCTCTAAGCACTGCTTGATTGGCCTTGTGACGTCTTGTCGAATTTTTTGCCCGCGGGGGCGGGTGCTGCACCTTTTTCCTGTCACTCGTCGACTTTTCAAACAGAACCCTGGAGCCTGCCCACTGATTTGAGAGGTGCCCCATGAGTCTGCTGCTTGAACCCTTTACCCTTCGCCAACTGACCCTGCCCAACCGCATCGCCGTGTCGCCCATGTGCCAGTACTCCAGCGTCGATGGCCTGGCCAATGACTGGCATCTGGTGCACCTCGGCAGCCGTGCGGTGGGGGGCGCTGGCCTGGTATTCACCGAAGCCACGGCAATCACGGCCGACGGGCGGATCACCGCCGAAGACTTGGGCCTGTGGAACGACGAACAGATCGCACCGTTGCAACGCATCACCCGTTTCATCACCGCCCAAGGCGCAGTGGCCGGCATTCAACTGGCCCACGCCGGGCGCAAGGCCAGCACCCACCGGCCGTGGATCGGCAAGCACGGCAGCGTCAAACCGGAGGACGGTGGCTGGACGCCGGTCGGGCCTTCGCCGATTGCCTTCGACCCACAACACACCCAACCGAAACAGCTGGATGAGAGTCAGATCGCCCAAGTCATTCAGGACTTCGTGGCCGCAGCCAAGCGTGCGCTGACCGCCGGTTTCAGTGTGGTCGAGGTGCATGCGGCGCACGGTTATCTGCTGCACCAGTTTCTGTCGCCGCTGAGTAATCAGCGCCGCGATCAATACGGCGGTTCATTCGATAACCGCATTCGTCTGGTGCTGCAAGTGACCGAAGCGGTGCGCGCCGTGTGGCCGGAAGAACTGCCGGTGTTTGTGCGCCTGTCGGCTACCGACTGGGTCGAGGACGGCTGGAACCCGGATGAAACCGTGGAGCTGGCGCGACGCCTGAAAGCCTTGGGGGCTGATTTGATCGATGTCTCATCGGGCGGCACGGCAGCCAACGCCGAAATCCCCGTGGGTCCGGGATATCAGACGCGCTTCGCCGAACGGGTGCGCAAGGAGTCAGGCATCGCCACCGGGACCGTGGGAATGATTACCGAGCCGGCCCAGGCCGAGCACATCCTGCGAACCTGTCAGGCCGACATCATCTTCCTTGCCCGTGAGCTGCTGCGTGATCCGTACTGGCCGCTGCACGCCGACGATGACCTGGGCGGCCGCAAAGCGGTGTGGCCGGCGCAGTATCAACGTGCGACCCATCGGGATCAGCCGATTCATGAGTCTGATCTGCGGGATTGATCCGACCTGTCGCAGCGCCTATAAAACCCGCCATTGAAAAGGCGGGTTTTTTCTTGCCTATCGTTGGAATGCAAAGGAATGGATCGCATGTTGATCGAACGAGAGTTGACGGAATCCGACTTGCCGCTGCTGGCGCTGATCGACCGCAGTGAACTGGTCGAGGAATGTTATCGCGTGGAAAACGGTGAGCTGGTTCTGTATCCGGCGCGTTTCGACATGCGCGGGTGGCCCGAAGGGGAGGCGGAGGAGAATGCGCGGGTATTGGAAAAATGCTGGCGCAGCGGCGGTTGGCTACACGGGATTTTCGATGGGGAGACACTGGTGGCAGCGGTGGTTGTGGATAACCGGGTTATTCACAATCAGGGCCTGAAGATGCGGCAGTTGAAGTTTCTGCACATCAGCCGTGCCTGGCGTGGGCAGGGGCTTGGCGGGCGATTGTTTGCCCTGGCCTGCGCCCATGGTCGGAGGATCGGCGCCGAGGCGCTGTATGTCTCGGCGACCGAGTCGCGCAATACCGTGGAGTTCTATCAGCGTCAGGGTTGCCGGTTGGTTGATCACCCGGATCCTGAGTTGTTTGATCAAGAGCCCAAAGACATTCATCTGTATTGCCCACTGACCTGACGCGGTGCCTTCCATCCGATGTTGAATATTCTGACGCTTTCGCGAGCAAGCCCGCTCCCACCCTGGCTCCGTGTCGGTCACACGCTGTGTGATCGAACCAGATCCAATGTGGGAGCGGGCTTGCTCGCGAAGAGGCCCGGGCAGGCGCCTCAAAACATCAAGGATACTTGCGCTTGTCCGGCGCCGGCGGGAAGTACTGGTACAACCAGGTTTCGCTCAGCGTGCGGTCATTGGTGCGTATGAACAGTCGCAGCTCAACTGGCTCCACGCTGTCATTGGTCGGGTACCAGTCGAACAGGATCCGGTAACCCTTGATGTCATCCAGCACCAGCACGCTGAAGTCTTGCACCTTGCCGTTGGAGCAAGTCACCACCGGTTCGATCCCGGTGCCCTGCGGCAGGCGATCCAGGCCGCCACCGGTGAAGTCCACGGCAAAACGACGGGCCCAGACCGGCGGGTAATGCTCACCCGGTGCCCAACCCTCGACAAATCCACCCATGCCCGAACGGGTCGCATGCACCCGCGCCAGCGGCGTGCCGACCGGCGGCAGAGCGCTCCAGTAGAGCTTGTAGCCGTAGTTCAGCGAATCGCCGGCGGCTACCGGTTTCTTCGGCGTCCAGAACGCAACGATGTTGTCCAGGGTTTCGCCGGTTGTAGGAATTTCCAGCAGATCGATAGAGCCTTCGCCCCACGCGGTTGTAGGTTCTACCCACAGGCTCGGACGTTTGCTGTACCAGTCGACGGTGTCCTGATAGTTGGCGAATTCGTGGTCGGTCTGCACCAGACCGAACCCTTTCGGATCGGTGTCGGCGAAGGCGTTGAATTGCAGGGTCGCCGGGTTGTTCAGCGGGCGGCAGATCCACTCGCCGTTGCCGCGCCACATGGCCAGACGATCCGAGTCATGGATTTGCGGGTGAATGGTGTCGCACATCCGGCGCTCGTGGGTGCCGCAGCTGAACATGCTGGTCATCGGGGCGATGCCCAGTTGCTCGATGGCGGTACGGGCATTGATGTGGGCGTCGACTTCCATCACCACGCGCTCGGCCTGGCAGTCGATGTCGAAGCGATAGGCGCCGGTCGCGCTCGGCGAGTCGAGCAGGGCGTAGACCACAAAGCGGGTCGCGTTCTGATCCGGGGTTTCGAACCAGAACTTGGTGAAGTCAGGGAATTCTTCGCGTTTCTTGGCGTAGGTGTCGACGGCCAGGCCACGGGCGGAGAGGCCATATTGGCCAGTGGCATCCACCGCGCGGAAGTAGCTGGCGCCGAGGAACGACACCACGTCATGCCGGTCCAGTTCCGGCGCCTTGAACAACTTGAAGCCGGCAAACCCCAGATCCCCCTTGAGCTGCTGGGTGTCGACCGAAGTGTTTTCATAGTTGAACAGCTGAGGGCGGAAATGCACCTCGCGGGCCGTGCGGGTCTTGGGATCGACGCTGTACATGCGCACCGGCTGACGGAAACCCATGCCGACGTGGAAGAACTGCACATCGAGCTGACCCTTGTTTTCCTTCCACAGCGAATGCTCGCCGTCATAGCGGATCGCATTGAAGTTCTGCGGGGTCATGGTCGCCAGGGTCGGCGGCAGCACCTGTTTGGTGTCCTGATAAGCGCTGCCGGCCAGTTGTTTGGCCTGGCGCTTCAGCGTTTCGAAGTCGAAGGCCTGGGCTTCACCGTCGGCGGCACCGCCAGAGGCGGCCCAGGCGCGTGCGGCGAGCAGGCCGGAGGCGGAAAGGCCGGTGTAAGCCGCAATGGCCATGGACGCTTTGAGCAAATTCCTGCGGTGCATAAATACAACCTGTCGTGGACAATCCCGCGCCGTTCCTGGCACGTACTGGATCAGAAATTACGGTTCGGACAAGCCTTCGGCCAAACGCTACGGACTAGTAACAGATGCCCGCTAGCTTAATCGGTTCGCCGATTTTGCAAAATTCATTGATAGCACGGCGACAGCGTCTCAATGAAACAAGACGTTACGGTTATTTATCTCACAGACTTTTCTGATTTATAGGGCATATCTGCTTTTTTCGACTAATTACTCTAAAAACAGCTTTTCAGCGCCGATTTAATTTCTATTCTATGGGCATCGCCGGTCACGACCCATCCGACCGGCAGGGCTCAAATCGCTGCTTAAAGGAGCAGGGCGATGCGGTTTTCGAGAAATTTCTGACGTACTGGAAAAGGACATCGTCCATGACAAAAGGACAAGGCATCACCGAAATGTTAGGCATCTTTCCCTGCCTCACCAACGTCCGGCGAAGACGCCGGCTCAGTCCCGACGAACTGAAACTGGTGGAGCGTTACCGGGAGTTGTCGGAGAGCGACCGGATTGCGATGCGGTATCTGGTGGATGCGATGAGGAGTGTTTCGCGGTTTTGAAACAGGAGGTTCACCGTGAAAGCCATTTGGCTTTCACGGTGGCCAGATCAATCAACTTACCCGCGTCAGCGTCGGCGATGCCGACATGGATTGCGTGCAGATGCTCGGCAACCGCACATTGTTTGACGAGTTTTTGCAGGTAGTCTTCAGCAAAATTCTCGTCACTCGGGATGATTTCGAGAATGGGCTGAAGTGCGGGGATGGCGTTGCGCATCAGTTAGGGACTCGCTCAGAAATGTGTCGAGGTTGATGGTGAACATTGAAGGGGCTGACTCTGGAGTCCGCCCCTTTTTTCATTGGGCCAAGTGAGGCCGTCAGCTACATGTCCCCGATACCTGATAGGGCTGCTGACCGAGCACCAACTCCGGCACATCACGCCATTTCACCCAAGCCTGTTGTTGCCAGTGCAGCAGCGGCACGGTGACGCCGGCCCAATGCACGGAGCTCAGGCTCGGGCAGTTCTCCGCTGTTACTGAGCTGGTTTCACGCAGGATGGGAATCACCTCATTGCTCAGCCATTGGCGCAGATTGCGGTTTTCCGGAATGAAATGGTGGACGAGCAGCGCGTACATGCCGGATTCGCTGACCATCGGGGTCTCGACAACATCGCCGTCCTTGCGCAGGCGGACGGTGCGGCGTTGGTCGGGGTCAAGTTTGAGCGTGACGCGTGGGTTCAAGGGATGGCCCATCATGCGGCCCAGATCTTGAGCGCAGAACCAGGCTTGATGATCAAGCAGGAGGGCGTGGAGGAAGCGGTTGTGGCGGGTGAAGACGGTGGGAGTGAAATATTCAGTATTCGGATTGTGAGTAGGTGCTGGCATGAGATGACTTCCGTTTCGAGTAGGAAAGTCGCCACCAACTCTTCGAAAAGTTGGGTGGCGAACCGAGTGGCGTTCGAAGTCGGGTTACTTCCTGTCGAAACGGAAAAGGCGGAAGGCCCGCGCCACACGGCCCGCCATAACGCAGAACTGAAGTTGCAAAGCAGCCGCAGTTCAATGGGGGCACGCAAGCACCGTTTTGACAGATTTCCGGCTTCGACCCCGGGCCGCTGATTGGGCAGCGACGGGGTAAAGCCTATCGGTCAGGCGCTAGCGGCGCCAAGTCTACTCTGCCGACGCCATTCGTAGGAAAGGGGACTGAATGCTGAGGGTTCGGTCTGTAGGAAGCGAGTAACTGACGCTGAAAGAAATCAGCCCCGAAATTGTGATAAATCCGGGGCTGTTTTTCTTAGCGACTAACTTTCCACGCATCCCCAGCCGGCGCCTTCCCATGGTCATACGGCTTGCCAATCCACATATAAATCAACCCCAGCCCAATCACGATCGCCGTGCTCAGCACCATCGCGTAGTTGATGTACCACGCTGCATCCGGCGTGCGGGGCCAGGCCATGTTGATGATTGCGCCGACGCCGTAGACCAGCGCGCCGATGTTCACCGGCCAGCCCCAGGCGCCGAGGGTGAATTTGCCGCTCGGTTTCCAGCCTTTGCTACGGGCGTAAAGGGCGGCGAGGACGATCATCTGGAATGCGAGGTAGATGCCGATGGCGGCGAAGCTGACGATGGTGGCCACGGCGTCTTGCAGGAAAAATCCGAGGGCGATGATCAGGCCGGGCAGGACGCCGGACACGAACAGCGCGGCAACTGGAACCTGAGTCGTAGGAGAAATCTTTTTCAGCAGTCGGCTGCCGATGACCATTTCATCGCGAGCGTAGGAATACAGCAGACGACTTGCCGCCGCTTGCAGGCTGATGACGCAGGAGATGAAGGAAATCATTACCACGCCCATCACCACTTTCGAACCGATCGGGCCGAAGGCGTTGTTGAGGATGGTGGTGACCGGGTCCTTGTCGGTGCCGTTGATCACGGCCTGCATGTCCGGCACGGCGAGGATCAATGCCAGGCAAGCGAACATCGCCGCGATACCGCCGATGTAGATGGTCATGCGCATGGCCACCGGGATTTTCTTGCTCGGGTTCGGGGTTTCTTCGGCCACATCGCCGCAGGCCTCGAAGCCGTAGTAGAGGAACATCCCCGCCAGCGACGCGGTGAGGAACGCCGGCAAATAGGAGCCGTCGACGCTGATGTCGAAAGTGTTGAACAGCACGCTGATCGGTTGGTGACGCTCGAAAATCAGCAGGTACACGCCGACGATCACCGCGCCGACCAGTTCGCAGAGGAAGCCGAACATGGCGATCCGCGCCAGCACTTTGGTGCCGCTGAGGTTCACCAGTGTGGCGAACAGCGTCAGCACCAGAGCGATGACGATGTTGGTGTTGTTGCTCGGTTCAAAGCCCAGCATGGCCGCGAGGTACGGGCCGGCGCCGACCGCAACGGCGGCGATGGTCACGCACAGGGCGATGGAGTAGATCCAGCCGACCATCCACGCCCATTTTTTACCCACCAAGCGGCGCGCCCAAGGATAGACGCCGCCGGAAATCGGGAACTGCGAAACCACTTCGCCGAAGATCAGGCACACCAGCAGTTGCCCGCAACCTACCAGCAAGTAAGCCCAGAACATCGGTGGCCCGCCAGCGGCCAGGCACAGGCCGAACAGGGTATAAACCCCTACGACCGGTGACAGATAAGTGAAGCCCAGTGCGAAGTTTTCCCACAGGCTCATGCTGCGGTTGAAGTTGGAGGTGTAGCCCAGTTGGCGCAGTTGTTCGGCATCGCTGTCGGCAACGGCGGCTGAGAGATCGGGTGATGCACTCATGTGTGTTTGCTCCGTGAAATCGGCAGATTTCGGATGGCCGAAACCGTGGCGGGGCCATGAAGACGCCGCCCGGATCGGTAGTTATTGTTTTGAATGCCTGGTGATGCGGATGACCGGTTTCTGCCTTGAAGCCGGGGGGATGCCTTTAGTGCTTGAACATCACATGCCGAACCGTGGTGTAGTCCTCCAGCCCGTACATGGACATGTCCTTGCCGTAGCCGGACAGTTTCTGACCGCCGTGGGGCATTTCGCTGACGAGCATGAAGTGCGTGTTCACCCAGGTGCAGCCGTACTGTAACCGCGCGGACAGGCGATGCGCGCGTCCTACATCCGCCGTCCACACCGAAGACGCCAGGCCGTAGTCCGAATCGTTGGCCCATTCCAACGCCTGAGCCTCATCGGTGAATTTGGTCACCGACACCACCGGCCCGAACACTTCGCGACGGACGATTTCGTCGTCCTGCTGGGCGTCGGCCAGCACGGTCGGCTCGAAGAAGAAACCACTGCCTTCGACAGCCTTGCCGCCAGTGATCAAGCGAATGTGCGGTTGCGCCACGGCGCGTTCGACAAACCCGGCCACGCGGTCGCGATGCTGGGCGGTGATCAGCGGTCCCAGTTCGGTCGACGGATCATCCTGCAAACCGTACTTGATGCTGCTCACCGCTGCGCCAAGCTTCTCGACGAACTTGTCGTAAATACCTTGCTGGGCGTAGATCCGGCACGCGGCGGTGCAATCCTGGCCGGCATTGTAGAAGCCGAAGGTGCGAATACCTTCGACCGCCGCATCAATGTCGGCGTCGTCGAAGATGATCACCGGGGCCTTGCCGCCCAATTCCATGTGCATGCGTTTGACGCTGTCGGCGGTGCTGGAAATGATGTTCGAACCGGTGGCGATGGAGCCGGTCAGCGACACCATGCGCACTTTCGGATGGGTCACCAGCGGACTGCCCACGCTCGGCCCACGTCCGAACACCAGATTGAGTACACCGGCCGGGAAAATGTCCGACGCCAGTTCGGCCAGACGCAACGCGGTCAGCGGGGTTTGTTCCGACGGCTTGAGCACCACGGTATTACCGGCGGCGAGGGCCGGGGCGATTTTCCAGGCGACCATCATCAGCGGGTAGTTCCACGGCGCAATGGACGCGATCACGCCCACCGGGTCGCGGCGGATCATCGAGGTGTGTCCGGGCAGGTATTCGCCGCCGGCCGAACCGCTCATACAACGGCTGGCGCCGGCGAAGAAACGGAACACGTCGGCAATCGCCGGGATCTCGTCATTCAGCGCGGCGCTGTAGGGTTTGCCGCAGTTGTCCGATTCCAGTTTGGCCAACTCTTCGCCGTGGTCTTCGATGGCGTCGGCGAGTTTGAGCAGCAACAGTGAACGGTCTTTCGGTGTGGTCTGCGACCATTCGGCGAAGGCACTGTCGGCGGCGCGCACGGCGGCATCGACCTGGGCTTCGGTGGCCTCGTTGATTTCCACCAGCACTTCACCGCGTGCCGGGTTGAGCACCGGTTGCGCCGGGCCTTCGCCGTTGACCAGTTGGCCGTTGATCAAGAGTTTGGTTTGCATGTTGTTGTCCTCTTCGAAGCCATTGTTATTTTTCTGAAGAAACCGGGTTCCATTGTGGGAGCGGGCTTGCTCGCGAAGGCGTTGGGGCAGCCGACATCAATGCTGAATGTG
>NZ_JBQEQB010000034.1:0-7846 GCF_052046055.1 Pseudomonas sp. 22082 | reverse complement strand
CCCCCCCCCCCCCCCCCCCCCCCCCCCCCCCCCCCCCCCCCCCCCCCCCCCCCCCCCCCCACATTTCGATCCAGTTTCTTCAGTTATTCGGTTATTTGCCGCCGCTGCCGGCCACGCTCTCGCCACCCCGGGTCAGGTAGTAGGCGCCGAGGATCGGCAGCATGGTCACCAGCATCACCAGCATCGCCACGACGTTGGTCACCGGCACGTCCCGTGGGCGGCTCAGTTGATTGAGCAACCACAGCGGCAAGGTGCGTTCATGGCCGGCGGTGAAAGTGGTGACGATGATTTCGTCGAACGACAGCGCAAACGCGAGCATGCCGCCAGCGAGCAGCGCCGAGCCGAGGTTCGGCAGGATGATGTAGCGGAAGGTCTGCCAGCCGTCGGCACCGAGATCCATCGACGCTTCGATCAGACTGTGTGAAGTGCGGCGCAGACGGGCGATGACGTTGTTGTAGACGATCACCACGCAGAACGTCGCGTGACCGACGATGATGGTGAACATCCCCGGCTCGATCCCCAGTGTCCTGAAGGTCGCCAGCAGCGCGATCCCGGTGATGATCCCCGGCAATGCAATCGGCAGGATCAGCATCAGCGAAATGCCCTGTTTGCCGAAGAAGTCCCGACGATAAAGCGCCGCCGAAGCGAGGGTGCCGAGCACCATGGCGATCAGCGTGGCGATGGCTGCGATCTGCAAAGACAGCTTGATTGCTTCCAGCACGTCCGGCCGGGAAAACGCCACGCTGAACCAGTGCAGCGTGAAGCCTTTCGGTGGAAAACTGAACGCCGCGTCTTCGGTGTTGAAGGCGTAGAGGAAGATGATCAGGATCGGGAAGTGCAGAAACACCAACCCGCCCCAGGCTGCGATTTTCAGGCCTAAAGAGGCTTTCTCAGAGTGCATCGAAGGCCCCCAGTCGTTTGACGATGGACAGGTAAATGGCGATCAGCACGATCGGCACCAGCGTGAACGCCGCAGCCATCGGCATGTTGCCGATTGCACCCTGTTGCGCGTAGACCATGCTGCCGACGAAGTAGCCCGGTGGGCCCACCAGTTGCGGCACGATGAAGTCGCCCAGGGTCAGCGAAAACGTGAAGATCGAACCGGCCGCGATGCCCGGCACCGACAGCGGCAGAATCACCTGCATGAAGGTCTGGCGCGGCTTGGCTCCGAGGTCGGCGGAGGCTTGCAGCAACGACGGCGGCAGGCGTTCCAGCGAGGCCTGGATCGGCAGGATCATGAACGGCAGCCAGATGTAGACGAACACCATGAACCGGCCCAGATGCGAGGTCGACAGGGTGCTGCCGCCGACCCCGGGAATCCCCAGAATGAACTGCAGCACCGGCTCAAGCCCCAGGTGCTGGACGAACCACTGTGCCACGCCGCCCTTGGCCAGCAGCAGCGTCCAAGCGTAGGCCTTGACGATGTAACTGGCCCACATCGGCATCATCACCGCGATGTAGAAAAACGCCTTGGTCTTGCCGGTGGTGTAGCGCGCCATGTAGTAGGCAATCGGGAACGCGACGATGGCGCTGGCGATCGACACCACGACCGCCATGCTCAGGGTGCGCAGAATGATGTCGAAGTTCGACGGCTGGAACAGCGCGGCGAAGTTGGCCAGAGTCAGGTCGGGCGTCACCGCCATGGTGAAGTCATCGAAGGTGTAGAAACCTTGCCACAACAGCACCAGTAGCGAGCCCAGATAGATCGCGCCGAACCACAGCAGCGGCGGCACCAGCAGCATCGACAGATACAGGTTCGGCTTGCGATAGAGCAGGTTGGAAAACCTGCGCAACGGCGCCGATTGCGGGAGGGCGAGGGCGGTCATGTCACACCCCGCTCGCAACGGTGTCGTGCAGCGCAATCATCGCTTCCCGCGCCCAGCGTGCACTGATGCGCTGACCGGTCTGGTGCTGCGCGCTGCTGTCGATCCACTGATTGTTGGCTTGGCTGATGCTCAGGGTCTGGCCGTTTTCCAAGGTCAGTTCATAGCGTGTGGCGCTGCCCTGATATTGAATGTCGTGGAGCAGACCACTGATTTCAATCTCGTGGCTGGCCAGCGGCCCTTCAGCGAAACGCACGTGTTCCGGGCGGATCGAGAACGGCTGTGGATGGCCGCTGAGCTGGCGCGCCAGATCGCCGCGAATCACGTTCGAGGTGCCGACGAATTCGGCGACGAAGGTGGTTGTCGGTTTCATGTACAGATTGCGCGGCGTGTCGACCTGTTCGATGCGGCCCTTGTTGAACACGGCCACGCGGTCGGACATCGACAGCGCTTCAGTCTGATCGTGGGTGACGAAGATGAAAGTGATGCCGAGTTGGCGTTGCAGCTTCTTCAACTCGCTCTGCATCTGTTCGCGCAGTTTCAGGTCGAGGGCGCCCAACGGTTCGTCGAGCAGCAGCACTCGCGGGCGATTGACCAGCGCGCGGGCGAGGGCAACACGCTGGCGCTGACCGCCGGACAACTGCACCGGTTTACGCGCGCCGTAGCCGCCGAGGGCGACCATGTCCAAGGCTTCTTCGGCGCGCTTGTGGCGCTCGGTTTTGCTCACGCCTTTGACCTTCAGGCCGTAGGCAACGTTGTCCAGCACGTTCATGTGCGGGAACAGCGCGTAATCCTGAAACACTGTGTTGACGTCACGTTGATAGGGCGGCAGGCCGGCGGCTTCGGCGCCGTGAATGCGGATCGAGCCCGCGCTCGGTTGCTCGAACCCGGCGATCAGGCGCAGGCACGTGGTCTTGCCGGAGCCTGAGGGGCCGAGCATGGAAAAGAACTCGCCGTCCTGGATGTCGATGGAAACCCGGTCAACGGCCTTCACCTCGCCGAACTGCCGGGAAACGTTGGTGAACTGGACTGCAAGCGTCATGGTGCGGTGCTCCAAAAAGGCGAGGGCCGTCGCAGCGGCCCTGCCTGGACTTCTGAAAAACAGTGTTCGAGTTGATCGTTCCCACGTCGACGCCTCGACGGGGGAACAAACGGGCTAGGGCGGCGTGTCAGCGGCCGCCCATAATCGCAATGTAATCCTGCGTCCACCGGCTATACGGCACAAACTTCCCACCCTCAGCCTGCGGTGTTTTCCAGAAAGCGATCTTGTCGAACTGATCGAACCCGTTGGTCTTGCACCCCTCGGCACCCAGCAGCTCGCTACCCTGGCAAGCCGCCGGAACCGCCGGCAACGAACCGAACCATGCCGCCACATCACCCTGGACTTTCGGCTGCAGCGACCAGTCCATCCACTTGTAGGCGCAGTTCGGGTGTTTGGCCTCGGCGTGCAGCATCGTGGTGTCGGCCCAGCCGGTGGCGCCCTCTTTCGGCACGGTCGAAGCGATCGGCTGTTTCTCGTTGATCAGGCCGTTGACCTGATACGGCCAGGCGCTGGACGCGACCACGCCTTCGTTCTTGAAGTCGCTCATCTGCACCGTGGTGTCGTGCCAGTAGCGGTGGATCAGCTTCTGCTGAGCGCGCAACAGTTCCAGCACAGCCTTGTACTGATCTTCGGTGAGTTGATACGGATCCTTGATCCCCAGCTCAGGCTTGGTGGATTTCAGGTACAGCGCCGCGTCGGCGATGTAGATTGGGCCGTCGTAGGCTTGCACGCGCCCCTTGTTCGGCTTGCCGTCAGGCAGATTCTGCGCGTCGAACACCACGTTCCAGCTGGTCGGCGCGGTCTTGAACACGTTAGTGTTGTACATCAGCACGTTCGGGCCCCACTGGTACGGGGTGCCGTAGGTCTGGCTGTTGACCACGTACCACGGCGCGTCTTTCAGGCGCGGGTCGAGGGATTTCCAGTTCGGGATCAACGCGGTGTTGATCGGCTGCACACGCTTGCCGACGATCAACCGCAGCGAGGCATCGCCCGACGCCGTCACCAGGTCGTAACCGCCCTTGGCCATCAGGCTGACCATTTCGTCAGAGGTGGCGGCGGTTTTCACATTGACCTTGCAGCCGGTTTCCTTCTCGAAACCGGTCACCCAGTCGTAGGCCTTGTCGCTTTCACCGCGTTCGATGTAGCCGGGCCAGGCGACGATGTCCAGCTGGCCTTCGCCGGCGCCGACGGCTTTCAGCGGCTCGGCGGCCTGCAGGCTGGCGCTGGCCAGCAGGGCCGTGGTGATTGCACTGAGCAGTGCGGTCTTGTGCACGAACATGGTGAACCCTCTTCTTCAAATTATGGTCGGGGCAGTTGTGAACGCGGTGAAGCATGCCGTGGTCGGCTTGTTATTAGCGTAGTCAGAGATGCTGGCCGTGGCGGGCCATGATGTGCCGCACCACGCTGTAGTCCTGTAGCGAATCGCTGGATAAGTCTTTGCCGTAACCGGAGCGTTTCAGCCCGCCGTGGGGCATTTCGCTGACCAGCATGAAATGACTGTTGATCCAGGTGCAGCCGTATTGCAGCCGTGCGGCAACCTGCATCGCCTTGTCCAGGTTCTGGGTCCACACCGACGAAGCGAGGCCGTATTCCGAGTCGTTGGCCCAGTCCACCGCTTGCGCCAGTTCGTCGAAGCGGGTCACGGTCACCACCGGGCCGAACACTTCGCGCTGGACGATTTCATCGCTCTGTTTGCAACCGGCCAGCAGCGTTGGCTGATAGAAGAACCCGGCGCCGGAATGCACCGCTGCGCCGGTCACCCGTTCGATGTGCGGCTGGCCGAGGGCGCGCTCGACAAAACTGGCCACGCGGTCGCGCTGACGAGTGCTGATCAGCGGGCCGATTTCGTTATCGGCATCGCGTTTGCCGGCAAAGCGAAGGCTGCTGACCGCCGCGCCAAGTTCGGCCACCAACTTGTCGTGAATCCCGGCCTGGGCGTAGATCCGGCACGCGGCGGTGCAATCCTGCCCAGCGTTGTAATAGCCATAAGTGCGCACGCCTTCGACCACCGCTTTGAGATCCGCATCGTTGCAGACGATCACCGGGGCTTTGCCGCCGAGTTCGAGGTGCGTGCGTTTGAGGGTCTTGGCGGCGGCCTGGAGGATTTTCTGGCCGGTGACGATATCGCCGGTCAGCGACACCATCCGCACTTTCGGGTGGCCGACCAAGTGACTGCCGACGCCTTCGCCGCCACCGCAGACGATGTTGATTACCCCGCGCGGCAGGATCTCGGCCAGTGCCGGGGCCAATGCCAGAATCGACAGCGGCGTGTGCTCGGATGGCTTGAACACCAGCGTATTGCCGGCGGCGAGAGCCGGGGCAATCTTCCACGCGGCCATCATGATCGGGTAGTTCCACGGCGCAATCGAGGCGACGACGCCAATGGGATCGCGGCGCACCATGCTGGTGTAGCCGGGTACGTATTCGCCGCTGAGCTGGCCGGTCTGGCAGCGCACGGCGCCGGCGAAGAAGCGGAATACATCGACGGTGGCGGTCAAATCGTCCTGACGCGCCAGATGCAGCGGCTTGCCGCAGTTCAGGGCTTCGAGGCGGGCGAGGTGATCGGCGTGTTTTTCGACGGCGTTGGCGATTTCCAGCAGCAGGTTCGAGCGTTGTTGCGGGGTGGTGCGCGACCACTCGGCAAAGGCGCGGTGCGCGGCGAGGATGGCGGCTTCGACTTGCTCGGTACTGGCCTCGGCGATCTGGGTCAGGACTTCGCCGGTGGCCGGGTTGAGGATCGGTTCGACAAAACCCTGGCCGGCGACCAGTTCGCCGTCGATCAGCAACGCGGTGTGCATGTGGGTCTGCGCGCCAGCCATTTTCCGTGATCTCTTTTCTTGTATGGCCATGTTGCTCCCTGTTCCGGGAGCCGACCGTCTTATCGATGCAGCAAGACTAGTGCGCGGCTCCGGGGTCGACAAATTCTAAATACTGAAGGTGGCATTCGATTAAATAGATGGCTTGCGTCCGCCGTGGGGCTGCTCGCGGGCCACGGTCAGGAAAGGATCGACCAGCGCGGGGCGGGCGGTGCCGCGACGCCAGGCGAGACCGACGTCGAGTGTCTGGTTGAGGTCGGCAATCGGTCGGGCTTCGATGATGTCGCCTTCGAGCGACCATGGGCGGTAGGTCATGTCTGGCTGGATCGACACGCCGAGACCCGCCGCGACGAGACTTCGCACGGCCTCGGTGGACGCGGTTCTGAGGGTGATTTTTGGTTGCAGTCCGGCGCCACGCCACAGACGTTGGGCGTTGCGATCCATTTCATCGACGTTCAGTTGAATCAACGGCTCCCGGGCGACATCGGCAAGGTTGATGCTGTCGTGTTCCAGCAGCGGGTGCTGGGCCGGCAGCCACAAACGGTGCGGCGAGTGGGTCAGCACTTCGGTCTGCAAGGCGTGGCGGTCTTCGAGGTTGGAGAGGATCAGCACCCCGACATCGATCTCGCCGCTGACCAGCAAATGCTCGATGTACGGCCGCTCGTCCTCCATCACCCGGATCTCGACGTTGGGGTAGGCGCGCTGGAAACGGGTGAGCAAATCCGCCAGGTAATAACCGGCCACCAGACTGGTCACCCCGATGATCAACTGCCCGGCGACCTGATCGGTGCTTTGTTGCAGGCTGCGTTTGGCATTGTCCACGGTGGCCAGAATCAGGTGCGCCTGGCGCAGGAACTGGTGGCCCTGATGGGTCAGCGTCATGCCCTTGGCGTGGCGATTGAACAGGCTGACGCCGATTTCTTCCTCCAGTTGCTGGATGGCCAGGGTCAGGGTCGATTGGGAAATGAACGCGGTTTGCGCAGCGGCGGAGATCGAGCCGGTCTCGGCCACGGCGATGAAATGGCGGATCTGACGCAAGGTCATCATGGAAGGTTTACCGGGTGGGCGGTTTTTATAGATTGCCTCGAGTGTATATCTATTTTCGCGAAGGGCTGCCGTGGGCCAGGCAACATCTGGAAGCACACTCGCAACCAGGTGACGGGCACTTTCGAACTAGGCTGAGGGCCTTATTGATCCGGATAACCCCTGTTTGGAGACGGAACATGAACACCCGTGGATTGCTCGATCAACTCCTCAAGTCCGGCCAGGATCTGTTGCAGAACAAGGCGGGCGGGGCGCAGAACAAACCGGCGGCCGGTGGTTTGGGCGGCTTGCTGGGCGGATCTTCCAGTAACGGCGCACTCGGCGGCTTGCTGTCAGGCGCAGGCGGCGGTGCCCTGGCGGCCGGCGCCATGGGCCTGCTGCTGGGCAGTAAAAAGGCCCGTAAGGTTGGCGGTAAAGTCGCCCTCTACGGCGGCCTCGCCGCACTGGGCGTGATCGCCTACAAAGCCTATGGCAACTGGAACGCCCAGAAAGGCATCGCCCCACAAAGCGAACCGCAAACCCTCGATCGCCTGCCACCGGCGCAAGTCGAACAACACAGCCAGGCCATCCTCAAAGCCTTGGTCGCCGCCGCCAAGGCCGACGGCCACATCGATGACCGCGAACGCCAACTGATCGAAGGCGAATTCACCAAGCTCGACAACGATCAGGAACTCAAACACTGGCTCCACGCCGAACTCAACAAACCCCTCGACCCCACCGACGTCGCCCGCGCGGCAAGTACGCCGGAGATGGCCGCCGAGATGTACGTGGCGAGCGTGATGCTGGTGGATGAGGAGAACTTCATGGAGAAGAGCTATCTGGATGAACTGGCGCGGCAGCTGAAGCTGGAGCCGGGGTTGAAGGTGGAGTTGGAGAGGCAGGTGAGGGTGGCTTTGGTGTAAGCGGAGGTATTCAGGTTTTTATGAGACAGGGCAGGGGATGTTAAGGTTTGGCCCTTGACGCACCTTATAAGGATATTGCCCGTGTTACGTCAGTTTTTACTCGCCCTTCCGGCCATGTTTTTTCTGGCCGGTTGCGGGGCCGAGTCCGGCTCATTGCCCGTCAGCAAGAGCCTGACACCGGAAAAAGTCGCGTCGATTGCGGAAACTATTAAAACCAAG
>NZ_JBQEQB010000033.1:0-56936 GCF_052046055.1 Pseudomonas sp. 22082 | reverse complement strand
TTTTCGAAGTCGTAGTCGCGGCGGGTGGTGCGGCTGGTGCGGGTTTCCAGGCGCAGCTTGAAGCCTTTGATCACCGGTTCTTCGGCGACCATGCCGCTGCCCTGTACATACGCGGTCGGTTGGCCGAGGTTGGGGAACACGGTCTGGTCATCGCCGAACACCAGCAGGTGGCCTTTCTTGCTGTGCTGGAAGTGGTAGTGAATGCCTTCTTCTTCGCACAGGCGCTGGACGAAGTGCAGATCGGTTTCGTCGTACTGCACGCAGTAGTCGCGATCCGGGCACGGCTGGCTGAGCTGGAAGCTGTAGGCGTTGCCCTTGATGCCATGCTCGTCGAGGATCAGCGCGATGATTTTCGGCGCCGACATCTGCTGGTAGATGCGCTGGTTGGTGCGGTGATGCAGGTATTGCAGCTGCGGCACCAGCGAAACCTTGTAGCGGGTCAGGCGCTTGCCGGCATCGCCCTGGGCCACGCGGTAGATCTGGCCGTGGATGCCCGAGCCCTGCGGATCGAGGGCGAGGAAGGCCTGTTTGTGCAGGAGTTTTTCCAGGTCCAGATCCGGGTTTTCGCTGACCAGTTCGATGTCGAAACGAAACGGCTGGCTGATGCCTTCGGTGCCGGTGAACGACAGGACTTGCAGGTCGCCTACGTAATCTTCAACGGTCAGGCTGAAGTGCGTTTCGTTAGCTGGGTTGAACATAAAGTGCTCCCTGTTCGAATGTCATCCGTTACGCCCTCAGCCGCAAACGCTGCAGCCAGGACGAAGTGGCGCCCAAGGCGTCACGCAATTGTTCGGCAGAAATGTTGCGCTCTGCCGCGTCAAAGGCCAGCGCGGTGCGCAGCGCGGGCCAGCAGTGTGTCGGTAGATTTGCCGGGGCTTGCAGCTCGCGCTCCAGGTGTTCGTCACGGGCCTGGGTCGAGGGCAAGCGGCGGAACGGGTGTTTGCCGCCCGCCAGTTCATAGATCACGCAGGCCACGCCGTACACGTCCGCGCTGGCCGACAGCGGTTGGCCCTCAAGCAGTTCGGGGGCGGCGTAGCCCGGGGTCCAGGCGTTGAAGCGCTCGCGGCTCAGGTGCGGCAGGCCGGGCAGGATGCCCTCCTCGGCCTGCCCGAGACCGAAGTCAAAGAGGCGCACGCCGTCTTCGCTGAGCATGACGTTGCTCGGTTTCATGTCACCGTGCAGCACGCCGCGACGGTGGGCGTAGGCCAGCGCGTCGAGCAGCGGCAGCGCGATGTCGCGCAGTTCTTTCCACGGCAGGCCCAGCGGCCGCTCGCAGAGCAGTTTGTCCAGGGTCAGGCCACGCATGAGTTCCATGGTGATGAAGGCCCGCTGGCAATCGGTGTCCACTTCGAACGTGTGCGGTCGCAGCACATTGTCGTGGCGCAGGCGTCGGGTCAGGGCGAACTCGCTGTAGAGCAAGGCACTGGCATCCGGCGACTCGGCAAATTCTTCGCTGAGGATTTTCAGCGCAATGTAAGGATCGGGATCGCCGAACTGCTCGTGCAGGAGATCCCGGGCCCGGTAAACCGCACCCATGCCACCGGCCCCGAGCAGACGCTCGAGGTGGTAGCGGCCTGCCAGAACATCCGGCAGTGCGCCGACGCTGGCCTTGGTTGGCGCCAGCGCGGGTTCGGCGTTGTGCTGCTTTGCAAAAGCGAAATAGGTCAGGTTGTTGGCCTGCTCTTCGCTCATCAGCAAGTCGTCGACTGAGGATTCGATTTCAGTCATTGGCGAATCACCACGGCCGTCAGGTTGTCTCGGGCGGCGCCCCGCAGGGCACCGTCGAACAGACGTTCCAGCGCCACATGTGGCGCCGCCAGGCTGAGGGCGTTGCCGAGGGCATCGCTGCTCAGGCCTTGATACAAACCATCGCTGCACAGCAGGAATACATCGCCCGGATACACCTCAAGCTCCAGCACATCCAGCGTCAGTTGTTCCGCCGCGCCGACCGCCCGGGTCAAGGCCTGGGCCGCCGGGTGCGCCGCCGCCTGTTCGACACTCATCTGCTGTTCGTCGATCAGTTGTTGCTGCAGCGAGTGATCCTTCGACAGCTGATACAACCGCTGCCCGCGCCACATGTAGCAACGGCTGTCGCCGGCCCAGATGCAGGCCGCGCGATTGCCTTCCACCAGCAGCGCCACGACGGTGCTGCCCATGATGCTGTCGTGACGTCCGGCGGTGACGGTCAACTCCTGCCCCAGCCGCCGGTTCAGCCAATGCAGGCACTGGCGGATGGCTTTGAGGCGTTCATCGAAGTCCTCGTGTTGCGGCAGTTCAGCCAGGCTGGCGACGATCAACTGGCTGGCGATGTCGCCCCCTTGATGACCGCCCATGCCGTCCGCGACCACCCACAGCCCATGCTGCGGGGTATCGAGGAAGGCATCTTCGTTGCGCGACCGCACCTTGCCCGGGTCGGTTCGCGCCGCGCTGCGCCAGGGACTGGCCACCAGCATCAGAGCTGCACCGGCATACGGAAGGTGCGCAGCACGCCCATGTCGAACGGGTTCGGCGTGCGCTGGCTGGTCAGCAGGTAGTTGGCGCGCAGGCCACCCACGTCGGCTTTCAGCACCAGCACGTCGCGACCGGTCAGGTACTCGGTCTGCATCAGGTCGAACAGACGGAACAGCGACCACGGGCCGGAGTTTTTCTCGATGCCGATCGGGCGACCAGCCATCTTGTCCATGACCAGACTGGTGCGACCGTCTTCAGCATCGGTCGGCCACTTGAAGCTCATGGGCAGGATCGGACCGTGGCGGTATTCCATGGTCTTGTCGCCGAACTTGAACTCGGAACGGCTGACCGCCGGATCGAGGGTGTACGGCTCAAGCTTGAACTGCACGGTCGGTTCGGCCGGGTTGATCGAGAAGAAGCTCTGGCGAATGTTCAGGGCCGCCGCCATCTGGTCGAGAAAGACCTTCGACACCGGCAGGCTGCGACCGTCGATGCTGCGCATCCGGTAGTTGCCCGGATCACCGCTGACGAACGGACGCATGTAGCTGTCGAAGAAGCGGTCGATGGTGCCTTGAGCCCGGAAGAACTCGCGGAAATCGCTGATCGCCACATCGCTGGTGCTCGAGGCGCTGAACGGGTAACGCTTGTTGATCGTCTTGCCATACACGCTGTACAGCTCGTTCTGATAACGGCCGTTCAGGTACTGGTAGGCATCGTTGAGCACCAGGCGCCACGAGTCCTCGGCCAGCACGTTGAACCACACGCTCAGCGGACGCGGCAGACGACCGGACGCATTGCGCAGGTTGGTCAGCGCATCACGCTGGCCGCTCATGCGGGTCTTGGCCAGTTCGAACGCGGCCTGCTCCGGCGTGCTGGAACGGGCAAGGCCCGCCAGTTGCAGTTGCAGGTCGTTGAGCGCGGTGAAGGCCGGGGTCAGGTCAGCGGCCGGGCCGTTGTTGTCGTCGAGCAGTTTATGCAGCGGCTCGAAGCGGCGTTGCAGCGACTTCTTGGCGGTGTCCGGCAGGTTCTTCGCCACGTTCAGGGCCGAGGCCTTGTCCGCTGCCGCCGCGGCGAGTTTGCCCACCTTGCCCAGTTTGCCTTTCTGTCCGGCCAGCGCATCAGCCGCGTCACCTGCCTCGTCCACCGGATCGGCAGCGGCCGGGAAACGGGTGTTTTCACGCACTTCGGTCAGCAGCGCGAGCACCGGCGAGTTGGCCGAGGTCAGGCCCGCCAGTTGCTCGGCGCCTTCACCGGCATCGCTGATCGGCGGCAGCGCCACCTGACCAACGGCCTCGCTCCAGTAGTTGGCGTAGTCGCGGAAGTACAGTTGCTCCAGTTCGACCATCAGGCGACGCAAGTCCATGTCGCTGATACCCGCACCTTCACCCAGCACCCAGTTGTCGCGCAGGATGTCGGTCACCAGCGATGCGCCTTGTACCGAGAAATACTGCTGATAGCCGGTCTGGGTGTAGAAGCCCGGAATCACGTATTCAGTGCCGATGAACAGCGAGCCCTGCGGCCCGAGGTGCTGGCTGAAACGGTAATCCGGCAGGTTGCGCGCCTGCTCGCGGAGCATGCGGTAAACCACGGTCGCCAGCGATTCGCTGCGCAGCACCTGACGCGCCTGAGTCACCAGTTGCTCGTTGAGCGGATAGATAAACGGCTGCTGCAACAGACGCTCGAGGTGCGTGTTCAGACCGTTCTGCACCGCGGTGTTGCCGGTGTAACGCTGCGACCAGTCCGCCGCGATCCAGTCCTTGAGCCATGCCGCGTCGCGACGATCCTTCATGTTCAGCATCAGGTACGCGCGCAGGCTGTTGATCAGCTTTTCGCGGTCCTTCATGTTGGCGCGGATCTGGCCTTCAAGCATCGTTGCAACGCGCGGCAGCAGTTGCTTTTCAAGCTCGTGCTCGTAAGCCTCCTTGACCACCGGATTGACGTCCTGGCCCTGATACAGCCCCATCCGCTCGTGGTACGCAGCGTCGCCCTTCTTCGGGAACACCTGAGTCGCGGCGTAGCTGGTGTCGAGGGTTTTCAGTGCGCCCATGGCGTCATCGCGCGGCGACAGTGCCGTGCGTTGCTGCGTCCAGTTCTGCGCCAGATTGCGCAGGTTTTCCAGACGCTCGTAGTTGGCCGAGAAACCACCGGCCCAGAGCATGCCGAACAGCACCAGCGCACCCAGTGCGCCGACGTACAACGCACGTTGGCCCCAGTGGATGCGGCTGCGCTCGCGCTTGTCCAGACCGGCCAGATCGGCCTCGGGGAAAATCACCCGGCTGAGCAAGTGATGGATGAAACGCGAACGACCGCTGCGCAATGTCGGCAGCACGCCGGCGCTCATGCCCAGACTCGCGCCGATGCCGGCGGTGGTCGAATCCATTTCCTGAGTCAGGTGCGGTGCGCTGGTCAGGTAGAAACCACGCAGTTGTGTCGCACGCTGGTAGCGGTTGCCGGTGAACGCCATGTCGACCAGCAGGCACAGACGCTCGCCGATCTGGCCCATCTGGTGCGGGAAGTCGAGGATGCGGCCACGGCGCTGGGTGTCGCGCTCGGAGTGCATGCGCATGATCACCTGGCTGTTGAGGCGACGCAGCAGCTCTTCGAACTCGTTGCGCAGCACCGTCACGTCGGTGCCGACCTGATCCTTGCGGAAACTGGTACCCAGCACCTGATCGCTTTCTTCGCGAGTCAGTTGGTCGAAGAACTCGTCGAAGCCCAGCAGCTTGTCGGCCTTGCTCAGCACCAGATACACCGGCACATCGACGTGCAGCTTCTGATAGACGTCTTGCAGACGCGCACGCACCTGGCGGGCCAGGGTTTCGATGTCCTGTTCGCTGCCACCGGTCAGGGTTTCCACCGGAATGGTCACCAGCACGCCGTTCAGCGGACGACCGCGACGACGCTTGCGCAACAGTTCCAGCAAGGTGGTCCAGGCGCTGCCGTCGACTTCCGCATCCGGCTGGGTCAGGTAGCGGCCGGCGGTGTCGATCAGTACACCGTGATCGGCGAAGTACCAGTCGCAATGACGAGTGCCGTGGGTGTCGCGGGTCAGCTTGCGGTCGATCTTGTTGATCGGGAATTCCAGCCCGGAGAAGTCCAGGAGGCTGGTCTTGCCGCTGGCCTGCGGGCCGATCAGCAAGTACCACGGCAAGTCATTGCGCCAGCGCTCGCTGCGGCCGCGGTACAGGCTCGAAGTCTTGAGGGTTTTCAGGGCGTCCTTGAAACGCTCCTTCAACTCTTTCTGCTCTTCGTCGATCAACTCTTCGCGGCGGATACGGTCCTGGCCGTCTTCGGTTTCTTCGACGGCTTTCTTGCGGATACCGGCGCGCCAGCTGACGAAGACCATGGTCAGGCCCCAGATCAGGAACAGCACGCTGATGGTCAGCAGACGCGAAGTCGCGCTTTCCCAGAACTTGTAGTCATCCACTGCCAACAACGGACCGACGAACCACACCAGCAGCGCTACGAACAGCACCAGCAGCAAGGTCCAGACCCAGGTCTGGCGCAGGAAGGCGCCGACTTTCTTGAAAAACTTTTTCATCACACGTCCCTGTTTACGGCTGCGACTGCGGCTGGGCCGCGGCCGGATCAAGCGGCTGATAAGGTTGCAGAACGGTGTCGCGCTGCTCGCCCAAGACCCAGGCGAAGCCCGAATACATCATCACCAGACAGACGAAGGTGAACAGCACCACCATCCACGCCGGCACGATACGCACCAGGTTGCGGCGCTGATCGTTGAGGCCTTCCCACTGCGGCGACAATTCGCGCGGCACGTCGCCACGCAACTGACGGATCTGCCGGTACAGGGCGTCGCGGATGCCTTCGAGTTCCAGCATGCCGCGCGCCTGCACGCGGTACTTGCCCTCGAAACCGAGGGACAGGCACAGGTACATCAGCTCCAGCATCGGCAGGTGCTTGACCGGGTTTTTCGACAGCCGATCGAGCAGTTGGAAGAACTTCTCGCCACCGAAGGTTTCGTTGTGGAAGCTGCTGAGCAGGCTCATCTGCGACCACTCGCTTTCGTTGCCCCACGGCGTGGTCACGACGGCTTCGTCGACCACGGTGCAGAGCACATAACGGGCGGCCATCACCTGGCTGCTTTCGGCGCCGTTGTGCAGGGCGCGCACTTCGAACAGCTTGAGCCCGGCGGTCAGGCGCTCGTTGAGCGCGTAGAGGTCTTCGCGGGTTTCACTGTGCTTGAGGCGCACCACTTCCGACAGCAGTTCGGACGACGCCGCCACCAGCGAATTAAGGCTGATGTTGAAGGCCTCCGCCGGGCGCAGGCGCGCGGCGTAGATCATCCGTTCTTCCAGTTGCTCGAAGCGCGGTGGCGCGGCGAAGTCGGTCAGCGGACTCGCCGCCGGGCCATGGCCCTGACGGTCGAGCAGGACGGTTTTGTCGTCCTGGTTGTGTTCCATGTCCTTGATCATGTCGGTCAGTTCCTGATGGCCCAGAATTTCAGTTCAAGCTCGGCGAATTCGCCGGACACATGGAACGCGAAGCCGCCGGAGCGCTCGAGTTGTGCCAAGTCTTCGGAACTGAGTTCGAGGATGAAATAGGTTTTGTTGGAGTGGAACGCGATCTGCCGCGGGGCCACCGGCAACGGTTTGACCTTGATCCCCGGCAGGTGCAGGTTGACCAGTTGGCGGATGCGCTCCACCGGGCCGACCTTGAGGTGCGCAGGCAAGCGATTGCGCAGTTCTTCGGAGTCGCAGTTGGCACTGGCTGCCAGCACGAACGACGCCGAGCCCAGCAGTTTGTGGTCGTGCAGCGGCGACACGATGATCCCGTACTGACGCGCTTGCAGGATCAGTTCGATGGCGTGCTGTTCCAGCACCATCGACAGTACCTGACGGATCGACTCCATCAGCTTGCGGAAACTCGCACCCTGGTCGGCGTGGGAGTAACGGCTGTCCAGACGCGGGCGTTTGCTGTCGCTGGAGAACGTCGCCAGATCGCCGAGCATGGTCAGCAGCGTGCGGTACAACTCTTCCGGGTGAACCTGCTCCAGACCCAGGTAGTGGCGCAGCAGCAGTTCGGTGCGGTTGATCAGTTGCAACATCATGAAGTCGCCGATTTCCGCGCCGCCGACCTTGCCGTTCGAACGAATCCGTTCGGCAATGGTGTCGCCCCGGTGACCGAGCATGCTGATCACTTCTTTCAGGCACGACAGCAGGTAGCTGGAAGCGTGAGCCTGAATGTAGGTCGGCACGAAGTCCGGATCGAGGCTGATCACGCCGTCCGGCGTGGTGTCGAGCACGTCGCAGATCTTCAGCTTCACGTAGGCCTGGTCGCTCTGCTGTTCGCCGAGCAACAGTTTGAAGTCCGGGCGACCGCAACTGACCTGGCTGGCGGAATCATCACCGGCGTTGGAGTCGGCCACTTCGGCGTCATATGCGGTGTAACGCGCCAGCACGTCGGACTGCTCCGGGCGACGGGCCTCGATGTGGTTACCGGTGACCAGTGGCAGCGCCAGGTAGATCGGCGTGTTGCCGGTGTTCGGCGGCACGTCCAGCGCCAGCGGCTCGGTGTTGCCGCCGAGCTCGAACAGGCTGCCGTCCGGCAGGATCCCCGAGGCTTCACTGATCACCAGTTTGCCCATGTTGAGGAACTGCAGGTCGATCTCCAGATTCAGGAAACCCCAGGTGTAGCCGCCCAGCAACCGGGTGCGGGTCTTCATCTGGTGATCGTAGTAGCGGTCGTTGTGCTGGAAGTGCTGCGGACGCAGCAGCATGCCTTCCTGCCAGATGACTTTATGGGTATTCATGATCAGTCATCCGCCTTGGCGAGCACTTCGTTGGTCTTGCGGATACCGGCCTGATCCAGGGTCAGATCGGCTTCGGTGACTTCCAGCGGTGTGATCGGGAACGTGTGGCGCCATTTGGTTTCCGGCAGGTCGCGGTACGCGGCGAGGATACCGATGAAGCGGCTGCCCTCCTCCACGCTGAGTTTCAGTTCCACGGTTTCACCCGGGCGCAGTTCGAGTTCTTCGCTGGCCACCAGATCCGGGTTGAGGGATTCCTTGGCGCGCTCGTAGAGGCTGAAGAAATCGGCGTTCTCGAAGGTCACCGGGTGCTTGAGTTCGAACAGGCGCACCACGATTGGCGACGGACGACCATTGAGATCCGGGTTCAGCTGATCGCTGCCGGTCAGCTTCAGGTTGATCTTGGTCACTTTCGAATACGGCGACAGCGACGAACAACCGGCGAGCAGCACCAACAGGGTGAGCGCGGTCAGCGTCTTGAAAAAAGCGGTCGAGCGGCGAGACATGCGCATCATCCTTGGTGGTCGGTGTGGAGGGTGGAGATCAGGCGGATCTGTTCTTCGTAGGCCTGGGCGAAGTCTCGAGCCAGCAGGCGCTCGCTCCAGTCGTCGTCCTGACGCAGCGCATGGTGGTAACGGTTGAACGCTCTCCAACGCCCGCCGGCGGTGGCGAGCAACGGCTTGTTGTCGCGCTCGAAACGCAGGGTCAACTGCTCCGGCGAGAAGTGCTCCAGAGTGCCGCGCACCGCCGCGCGGCTGGCGGTCAGCAGCGCCACCTGATGCGCCTGCAAATCGCGGAACGCCCGGGAGATCGCCTGCTCGGCCGGCAAATGGCCCGGCTTGTGCGGTTGCAACAGGATGTCCAGCGCTTCGCTCGGATCGACGGCGAATTTCAGCGGATTCTTGTTGGTGCCTTGTACGGTGGTCTGGGCCAGACGCAGTTCGTTTTTCAGCTCCGAACGGGTGCGCAGGCTCTGTTGCAGACCGCCGATGCTCTGGCGCAGCAGACGTGCAGCGTTCAGCGCAAGCGCTTCACGCTCGTCGTGGCTGAGGTTCTTCACGTTCACGCCAAGGGCCGCGCCGAATTTATCCCAGAAGGTTTCGCTCTGACGCTCCACCGCTTTCGGTGCCGGTGCGGGCTCAGGCGTGGGCTCGACGATCAGCTCCGGCACCATCAGGCTTTCCATGTCGATGCGCGCGTAGTCGGCGCGCTGACGGGAGTCTTCAGGGTCGGTCACCGGTGCGAGCATTTCCTCGAATTCCGAGTACACGCGCTCTTGCTGCTCCAGCGACTTCAGCGGGTCGAGGTCGAGGAACGCGTCGTCCGGAATGATGCTGCCGGCGGCACGCGGCAGGCCGACTTCACCGTCGAACGTCGCCGGGTCGCGCACCAGTCGTGCGCGAATCTCGAAGTCGCCCAGCACGTAGGTGCTGCCGTGCTCGATGCGCACCGGTTCGCCCTTGTGCAGGCGTGCGCCGCTGTCGCCGTCCTGCACACCGTTGCTGCTGGTGTCGGTCAGGAAAAACGTGCCCTCACGATAGCTGACAATCGCGTGGTGATTGGACAAGTGACGCTTGCGGTCAGGGATGATCCAGTCGCAGTCCTCGCCCCGCCCGATCACGCCACCGGCCTGTTTGAAGGTCCGCTGGCACAGCTCGGTGGGCACGAACTGCTTGGTGTTCAGCATTTCGAAAACCAATTCCATGTTTGATGCTCCTTGCGGTCACTTGCCGCGATTGACCGCCTGCGGATCACCCAACGGGCGGTAATCGTTATCGTTGAATTTGTAATTGCCGCTGCAACCGCCGAGGCCGCATAGAACGACGAGGGTCAGCAGGACAGCGTGCCAGTGACGAACAGACATCAGAGGGTCTCCAGGTGTAGACAAAGCACAAAGCGCCGACCCTCGCGGGCGGCGCTGAAATAGGTGTTCGAGGTGAATCCGACGGACTTTCGCCTACCCATCGAAATCACCCAGATTGATGTTCAAGCGGCCGAGCCGGTACAGCAGCGTGCGGCGCGGCAAGCCCAGTTCGCGGGCGGCGAGCGTCTGGTTGCCGTCGTTCTTGCGCAGGCAATCGAGCAACAGATTGCGTTCGACCGCTTCCAGTCGTTCACGCAGATTGAGGCCGCAGTGGTCTTCCGGCACCGGCGCCGATTCCAGGCGCAGCGAGAAATGTTCGGCCAGCAACTCGCCGCCCTCGCACAACAGCACCGCCCGCTCGACCAGGCCTTTGAGTTCACGCACGTTGCCGGGGAAGGTGTAACCGGAAAGGTGTTCCAGCGCCGCGTCCGACCAGCGCACCGGGTCACGTTGCAGGAAAGTGCAGGCCTTGTCAGCAAAGTGCTTGGCCAGGTCGAGGATGTCGCCTTCGCGCTGACGCAGGGCCGGCAATTCGATCGGGAATTGCGCGAGACGGTAGTACAGGTCCTCGCGGAATTTACCTTCGCTGACCAGCACCGACAGATCGCGGTGCGTCGCAGCGATGATGCGCACGTCGATCTTGTGAGTGTCGTTAGAACCCAGCGGACGGATCTCGCCTTCCTGCAATACGCGCAGCAACTTGGCTTGCAGCGACAGCGGCATATCGCCGATTTCATCGAGCAACAGAGTGCCGCCGTTGGCCGCGTCGAACAGCCCGGCGCGGTCGCGATCGGCACCGGTGAACGCACCCTTGCGGTAGCCGAACAGCTCGCTTTCCAACAGGTTTTCCGGGAACGCCGCGCAGTTCTGCACGATGAACGCCTGGGACCGGCGCGGGCCGCAATCGTGGATCGCCCGCGCGACCACTTCCTTGCCGGTGCCGGTCTCGCCACGCAACAGCACGGTGTACGGGCTGTGCAGGACTTTGCTGATCAGCGAGTAGGTCTGGCGCATCGCCGCGCTCTTGCCGATCAGGCCATAGCCGCTGGCACTCGGCAGGCTGCGCACGACCGGCGCGGCCGCATCCACTGGCTGGCGCAGACGCTGCAGCAAGTGCAGTTGACCAAGCACGAACGAGCCAAGCTGGCCGAGGGAATCGGCAAACCCTTGCAGGTTGATGTGGCGACGGCTGGCGCACAGCAACAGGCCTTCGACGGCCTTCTGCTGATTGACCAGCGGCACGCACAACAGCGACTGCCACGGCGTGGACGACGCCGGCAGAAAACTGGTTTCGTGCAAGCTGCCGCCCAGGTCGTCGAAGCACACCACGCGGTTCTGGCACAGGGCGAACTGCAACAGTTGCTCGCCGTTGTAGTCGGCCGGCAGGCTCGCCGCGCTGCGCGGTTGCAGCACGCCGTCGAGGCATTCGGCGTTCATCCCCAGCGACGTGTGCGTGGCATCCAGCAGATACAGCTGGGTCAGTTCGCACCCGCTCAGCCCGGCCAGGCCGCGCACGAAGTCACCCAGCAGCGCAGCACCGTCCGCCGCGCGCGACAGGCTGGCGAACTGCGCCAGCAAGGCTTCGGCATAGAGCAGTGGCTGCGGCACTTGAGTGAACATCACACTCACCTCAGGCGAACTCGCAGGTCACGCTGGCTTCACCGTCGAGCGTCGCATGCACGCGCTTGAGGCTTTCACCGGTGGCCATGGCGTCGAGCAAACGGTCGGCCACCAGCGGCAGCACGTGCTGATCGAGCAAGTGGTCGATCAGGCGTGCACCGCTTTCGCTTTGCGTGCAGCGCTCGGACAGGTGATCGACGAGGTTCTGGCACCAGGTGAAATCCAGCTGGCGACGGTTCAGACGCTCGCCCAGACGACCGAGTTTGATCTCGATCAGCTCGCGCAGCACCGGGCCGCCGACCGGGTAGTACGGCACCACTTTCATCCGCGCCAGCAGCGCCGGTTTGAAGTGTTTGCTGAGCACCGGGCGAATGGTTTCTTCCAGCACTTCGGCGGTCGGACGCGCGCCGTCTTCGCAGAGGTCGCTGATCTTGTCGCTGCCCAGGTTCGAGGTCATCAGGATCAGCGTATTGCGGAAGTCGATCTCGCGCCCTTCGCCGTCGTTGGCCACGCCTTTGTCGAAGATTTGGTAGAACAGGTTGAGCACGTCCGGGTCGGCTTTCTCGACTTCATCGAGCAGCACCACCGAGTACGGCTTTTGGCGCACGGCTTCGGTGAGCATGCCGCCCTCGCCGTAACCAACGTAGCCTGGCGGTGCACCGATCAGGCGGGAAACGGTGTGCTTCTCCTGGAACTCGGACATGTTGATGGTGGTGATGAAACGGTCGCCGCCGTACAGCAGGTCGGCGAGCGCCAGGGCGGTTTCGGTCTTGCCGACGCCGCTCGGGCCGACCAGCAGGAACACGCCGACTGGTGCGTCAGGCTTGTTCAGGCCGGCAGCGGTGGCGCGCATCGAGCGATCCAGTGCATGCACGGCTTGTTCCTGACCACGGATGCGGGTGCGCAGGTCGGTGGCGAAGCTTGCGACTTTGGCGTTGTGTTCGCGGGCCAGTTGCGCCAGCGGCACGCCGGTCCAGGCGCTGATCACTTCAGCCACCAGACGCGGGCAGACTTCGAAGCTGACCAGACGCTCCTTGACCTGAGCGGCGGTCAGGGCGCTGTGGGTTTCGTTGAGTTGTGCTTCCAGCGCTTCGACGCTTTGGCCTTCTTCAACCTCAGCAGCAACGGTTTCGATCACCGTGCCTTCGGCGTCTTCTTCAACGGTGACCACCGGCTCGACCGCAGCGGCTTCACGGGCCTTGGCCAGTTGCTGGCGCAGTTCCAGCAGACGCTCGGCCAGTTGTTTCTGCTCGGTCCACTGGGTTTCCAGTGCGACCCTTTCCGCTTCGGCTTCGTCCAGACGCGCTTCCAGTGCCTCCAGCGCTTCGTGGTCGATCAGCAGACCGGCTTCGGCATCGCGACGCAGGGCCTGACGCTGACGACCGCCTTCAGCCAGTTCGCCACGCAGGCGCTCCAGGCTTTCCGGGGCGGCGGCGAGACTGATGCGAACACGGGCGCACGCGGTGTCGAGCACATCGACAGCCTTGTCCGGCAGTTGCCGACCGGCCAGGTAACGGGCGGACAGTTCCGCCGCGGAAACCACTGCGTCATCGCGCAGGTAGATGCCGTGGCTCTTTTCGTAGACCTGAGCCAGGCCACGCAGGATGGTGACGGCTTCGCTCACGGTCGGTTCGTGCAGTTGAACCGGTTGGAAGCGACGGGCCAGCGCCGGGTCTTTCTCGAAGTATTTCTTGTACTCGGCCCATGTGGTCGCGGCGATGGTGCGCAGTTCGCCACGAGCCAGTGCCGGCTTCAGCAGGTTGGCCGCGTCGGAACCGCCGGCATTGCCGCCCGCGCCGATCAGAGTGTGGGCCTCGTCGATGAACAGGATGATCGGCTTCGGCGAGGCTTTGACCTCGTCGATCACGCCTTTCAGACGACGCTCGAATTCACCTTTGACGCTGGCGCCAGCCTGCAACAGGCCCATGTCCAGCGACAGCAGCTCGACGCCCTTGAGCACCTGCGGCACTTCACCGGCAGCGATGCGCGAGGCCAGGCCTTCGACGATGGCGGTCTTTCCGACACCGGCTTCACCGACCACGATCGGGTTGTTCTTGCGGCGACGGGCGAGGATGTCGACCATCTGGCGGATCGCGCCATCACGGCACAGCACCGGGTCGAGTTTGCCGTCGCGGGCCTGTTGGGTCAGGTTGTGGGTGAAGCGCTCCAGCAGCGATTCGCCCTGGGCGGCCGGTTTACCGTTGGCTGCTGCCTGAGGCTGTTGCGACAGGGCAAACTCCTTCAGGCGATCGATGTTCAGTTTGGCGAGCAACGGCTGGTAGCGGCTGCCGGCGTAGCGCATCGGGTTGCGCAACAGCGCGAGGATCAGCGCCGCGTCTTCGACCGAGGTCTGGCCCAGCTCAAGGTTGGCCACCAGCAGCGCGTCTTGCAGCCACTGCACCAGTTCCGGGGCGAACACCGGGTTGCGCGAAGCGCTGTGCTCGACCCGCGATTGCAGGGCGGCGCTCAGTTCGCCGGCATCAACGTCGGCATCCTGCAGCGCACGGGAGAGCAGACCGTTCGGGCGCTCCAGCAGGCCGAGCAGCAAGTCTTCGACCAGAATCTTGCTGCCGCCACGGGCCACGCAGCGCTCGGCCGAACGCTCCAGATCGCGACGGGTTTCGGCGTCCAGCGCCTGGATGAGTTGTTGCAGGTCTACGTTGATCATGGCTCACGTCCTTAATGAATTTTGCTGCCCAGGGTCACCACGCCGTCTGCTTTCTCGCAGCCCAGCCAACTGGTCCACCCCAGGCGACAGTCGTTCTTCTCACCAATGCGCAGTTCGCGGATTTCTTCCGGGCGCAGCACCAGGCGAATGTCGTAATCGAGCGGGTCACGCAAGGTGAACCGCACCAGCGCGCAGAGCGGCTGGTAACCGAAACCGATGGGCAGGAATTCGTGGAAGCGTTCCCAGTCGAGTTCGGTGATGTGAATGCGGAATTTGCCGCTGCGATCGCGCACGCGTTCGCCCAGCACCAGGTCTTCACCGAGCACGCTGTTGGCGAAGCCGAGGCGGTTGCGCTGTTCTTCGAGGATTTCCACGCGGCGCTCGATGCACTGCTCGATGACCAGGTCTTCGTGCTTGAAGTAGTAACGCAGCACCGCTTCGATCAGCGCCGCCGAGTGCGCCCGCAGACTGAGCAGGCCGAGGTACGGCAGCAGGCGTTTCCAGTTCAGCTCCTTGGCCTTGCGGATCTCGTCGCCGCCGAGGCCGATCAGGGCGAACAGCTGCGAGGAGAACGGGTCGACCGCGCCGCTCTGGAAGCTCGCGCGGTAACGGTATTTGCGCCAGATCGGCAGCATCAGCCGTTGCAGGCGATGGTGGAACAGGTCGAGGAAGTTGCGCGTCGGGTTGCCGTCTTCGCTGTCGCCCAAGGCCTGCTCGCCATAGAACGCCGGCAACGGTGAACCGGAACCGACCAGACCGATCAGGTTGAACCGCAGGCGCGCGCGCATCTGCCCGTGCTCTTCGAAAAACTCCACGCGATCGACGTCGCTGCGCGGAAATCCGAGGCTCGGGTTGGCCTGGAATTCCAGCTGGTCGTACAAATCGTCTTCGCTCAGGTACGGGTGCGCATCGCGCAGCCGGTCGATCACCAGCAGCACGGCCTGAAACAGCGAGTACTCGCGTATTACCTTCGTCAGCCCGCTTAAAGCAGGGGCTGCAGGCCCATACGTGGTGTCCATTGGTACACCTCTCCCTGTGTGCTTTTTACCCGCAGCTCATGGAATGAATTGAGACTGGCGTAAAGCGCGAAAAACTCGTTGAGAACCGAGGCGAAGACGAACAGGTCGCCCTCACCGATATACCCTTCCGGGTCGATGGTCAGTTCGGTGCGCAGACCGCGTACCGGCAGACCCCGGTGCAAGCGGTCCACGTGGTGATGCTTGATGTGCTTGAGGCCGCCGAGCAGGCGTTTGCTGACCTTCTCCGCGTGCTGGTCGTAGTAGCGCGGCAGGTCGTAGGTTTCGAGAATCACCTTGAGTGCATTGACGTCGGCCAGCGACAGATAGTTAAGCGACATGTTGCTGATCAGCTTCCACAGGAAGTCACGGTTCAGCGGCGGCGCGAAACTGGAAGTGGCCGGGGTGATGTTGCGGAAACTCAGGAACTCCGGCGTTTCTTCGCAGGCCATGCAGATCTGCCCGAGCTTGAGTTTGCGCGGCAGGTTCTGGTTGGTGCAGACCAGCTCGATCGACAGGGTTTCATGGGCTTCGGTGTGGCGGATGCCGAAGCTCAGGTAGGTGTCGAGGCCGTCGTGCAACAGCGACGAACGCTGGCGGATGCTGTAATGCGGACGGCTGTTGGGCACGTCGAAACTCGGGTCGTGCTCGAAGGATTCGAACGGCACGTACTCCTGATAACCGAGGCCGCCGGGTTTCCAGCCGGTTACGGTTTCCACCGAGAACACGCCGCAGTTTTCCAGATCGTATTCAGCCGGCAGCAGCAGGTATTCGTCCTGTTTGCCGTCGAGGCGGATCGGCAGTGCGTCGTGCTTGAACAGATTGACGATCGGCGTGCAGAACAGCTTCACGTTATCCAGGGTCGGACGCATGCGCATGATGCCGCTCTTGCGGATGTCGAAGCGCAATTCCAGGCCGCGCATCTGCTTGAGGGTGTCTTCCGGCAGCGCCTTGAGGATGTCCAGACCGTGGACATCGACAAACAGGAACTTGTCCTGGAAGGCGAAATATTCCTGCAGATAGCGATAGCCCCGGAAGGTGTTCAGCGGATACGGGATCAGCGCTTCTTCTTCGGCGAAGCCCACTGGTTTGACCCGGTCACCCGGAATCTTGAACGCCATCGGCTTGCCGCTCACGCCATCGATCGGCTTGCCGGCTCCGTCAAGCGGGATCAGTTCGATACCGTCGAGGTTGCGCAGCAGGCTCAGGTAGAGCATCTGGCTGATATAGCGCTCGCCGGCAAAGTGCAGGCGCAGTTTGCTCAGCTCCAGCTCGCCGAGGTGTCCGTCGGCACTCATCTCAAGACGCAGGCTTAGCAGCGAACCGTCACCCTTCACCGAGTAGTTGAGCGCGGCCAGATCCAGGGCCATGACTTCGGTCGGGTAGCAGGTGCGGAAGCGGCAGCGCACGTCTTCGATCGGCACGCTCTCGATCGGCGTGTCACGCTCGACCTTCAGCGCCGGCCCGGAACGCTTGAGCGGGTCGAACTGCAGAATGCTGAACGCCGGCAGCGGGCGCATGTAGTTCGGCCACAACAACTGCATCAGCGAATGGCTGAGCTCCGGCAACTCGTCATCGAGCTTCTGGCGCAGCCGCCCCGTCAGAAATGCAAAGCCTTCCAGCAACCGCTCCACATCCGGATCCCGCCCGGCCTGCCCCAGGAACGGCGCCAACGCCGGACTACGCTCGGCGAAACGGCGGCCCAGTTGGCGCAGTGCGGTGAGTTCGCTTTGGTAGTAGTGGTTAAAGGACACGGGTTACCTGCCTGGTAGTGGAACTCATGAAAAAAAACAGTGCTTTATAACGAACGCTGAGTTCAATCATTCCCAATGACTTCATAAGGGGTATTGCTGATAAAACGGTTGAGCCAATGCGTTTTCCATTCCGGCATGCGAATGCCGAAGTGCTGATCACGCTTGTAGAAATCAATCCAGACAATTCCCACAACCCCTGCGTCTTCGTGAGAGCGCATGTCCACTGAGCTACGGTCATACAAAGGAGAGCGAAATACTGCATTCGAATCTCTTTTGTCGGTAATTCGCAAGTAAGCCAGGTCATCAAAAGGTACGAGAGGGCCTCTGACGGAAACATTTTCAATAAGATAGTTCCCTGACTCACTAAGTACAGAACTGCTGGCTTCGCGCTCCAGCATACTTTTCAAGGAAATAATAAAAACACTGATCGCAACAATCAGGAAAAAGAGTACCCATGCATGCCTTCTGATTCGCATCAACTTCTCACCAGCTCAATGGAAACAGGAGCGATACTTTCGTAAAAAATATCGGAAAAAAGCTTGAAGTCCCCACCTTTACCGTGAAGCTTTCTGTATTCCACAAAATGTTTGTTTTGAATAAAGAAAAATCGCTTGTTAGCCATTTCCACAAACCGCTTTTCTGACGTTTCACTCATCCCAAAAATGGATGACTGCATAATCCCGGCGGTTTCTTGATCAATCGCTATATTCTGCGCGTTGGCCTCGACAACTCCGGCGACACCATCGAAATTCCAGTACCCGAGCGGCTGGCTGATGAAATCGTCACCGTCATTAAAGTCATAGTTGTCTTCGACGTAATAGCCCAAGCGGTCTGCAACAAACACGATTTTTTTGTCAAAGACGTTTACAACGCCTTCGGCGATAACGCGCATGTTGAAATTCGCCAATGCCCCACGCAACTCGTCCAGCTCACCGCCACCCATCTGACTGAACGTAACGGCGCGTGAGTTGAAGTAGCCAAACTTCTCGGCTGCACGCCCCTTGCCATTGAACTTTACTGGATAACAACCAGGCCCGGACTTGCCAAACGCCCGCAAGATATTTGTCTTGATTTCAGGCATGGCTTTTTCGTTATTCCATGCCCCTTTCAACTCTTGTCGAGTATCACTGGGCTTCTTGAACTTAAGCACCCAGTCCATCTTGACTATATCTTCCTCAATATATTGCTCAGGCATTGGCCGGGCGTGTTCTTTCTCCTCTTTCTCCATCCCGCCACTGGCATTTTTCCAGGGTTCACCTTTAAACCAATGGCGCATTAGTGCTGCAGCCACGGGCCACTTCATCTTATCCATCGCAGCTGGGATATCGCTCACTTTGAAATGGCGCACGACGGTAGATTTTCCAGTTTTATTGCTCGCCGGAGTCAAACTAGATGCCACTACTGTGTCTGCCATTTCAGAATCCTCAACTCACACCAGAATCAAAAGTTCATTTCCAGAAACCAGCCTGGCGTTCAAGCAATCATTACTTCTGTTTGCTGCTCAATCACCAATTCCAGGGCTTCAGCTTGATCTGAAGAAATTTTCTGGGTCTTGCCATCGGCACCGGTAACGCCGTTGATGATTTTTCCTGAAGCGGTTTTCAGCGTGTATGCAACGCCAGCCAGTGGTTTCCCGGTGTCCTGACAATTGATTACGAAGTGCTCGTTGAACGGCCACTGAATCTCCACCGGCAACGGCGGCACAAACGGCGCCGGCGAATGCGAATTGCCGATAATCACCGTCCCGGATCCAGCCGTGACTTTATTGCCATGAGATCCAACCGAACCGACCGTGGCGGCCGGTTTGCCGTTGATCAGAACCGTGGTCGCCAGATCGCCGACCATCGCACCACCACACGCGGAGGCATCGCCTTCGCGGGCGGCCGCGAGGCCGTCGAAGAACACGTCGCCGGAACCGGCGGCGATCGGGTTGGTGCCGTGGCCGGGGAGCGGGCAAGCAGTGGGGTCGGATACGCGTGCTGCAGGTTTGCCAGACATCGGGGTTCTCCTTAGTTGACCTTCACTTGACCGCTGCCATCCAGGCGCGCGGAGAAACTGACCTGACGCTTGAAACCCTCGACTTCCAGCAGGCCTTCGATGCTGAAGGCCAGGCGGAGCTGATCGTGGTCACGCGGCAGGGAAATGACACGCACGTTGCTCAGGCGCGGCTCGTAGGCTTCGATGAAGCTTTCGATGGCCAGGCGGGCCTGACTCAGGGAGTCGTGCAGGCTCAGGCGCATGTCATTGAGATCGGGCAACCCGTAGTCGGACAGCGTTTGCACGCTGCCGGCCCGGGTGCTGAGCATTTTGGCCAGATGGGCAGCCACCGACGCCATGGCCGAAGCCTCGAGGCTCCTGCCCTTGCGTAGTTCCGCGTCGCCGTTGAGGCGTTCGAAAAGGCTGCCGTATCCGTCCATGAGTCGCTCTTACTCTTTGTCCAGCTTGCCAACCAGCGACAGGGTGAAATCGGCACCCATGTACTTGAAGTGCGGACGCACGTTCAGGCTGACGCGGTACCAGCCCGGCTCGCCTTCAACGTCGCTGACGATCACTTGCGCAGCGCGCAGCGGACGACGGCCACGCACTTCGGCACTCGGGTTTTCCTGGTCGGCCACGTACTGGCGGATCCACTTGTTCAGTTCCAGCTCGAGGTCGGTACGCTCTTTCCACGAACCGAGTTGCTCGCGCTGCAGCACTTTCAGGTAGTGAGCCAGGCGGTTGACGATCATCATGTACGGCAGTTGGGTGCCGAGTTTGTAGTTCAGCTCTGCAGCCTTGCCTTCTGCGCTGATGCCGAAGAACTTCGGCTTCTGCACCGAGCTTGCGGAGAAGAACGCCGCGTTGTCGGAGCCTTTACGCATGGTCAGGGAGATGAAGCCTTCCTCGGCCAGTTCGTATTCACGACGGTCGGAAACCAGAACCTCGGTAGGAATCTTGGTTTCGATTTCGCCCATGCTTTCGAAGTGGTGCAGAGGCAGGTCTTCAACCGCGCCGCCGCTCTGTGGGCCGATGATGTTCGGGCACCAGCGGAATTTGGCGAAGCTGTCGGTCAGCTTGGTGCCGAACGCGTAAGCGGTGTTGCCCCACAGGTAGTGCTCGTGGCTGTTGGCAACGTTTTCCTTGTACACGAACGATTTGACCGGGTTTTCTTCCGGGTCGTACGGGTTACGCAGCAGGAAACGCGGCACGGTCAGACCAACGTAGCGGGAGTCTTCCGAGGTACGGAAGCTCTGCCATTTGGCGAATTGCGGGCCTTCGAAGTGATCTTTCAGATCCTTCAGGTCCGGCAGACCGGTGAAGCTTTCCAGGCCGAAGAATTTCGGGCCGGCGGCGGCGATGAACGGTGCGTGGGACATGCAGGCTACGCTGGACACGTACTGCATCAGCTTCACGTCCGGCGAGCTTGGGGACATGTAGTAGTTGGCAATGATCGCGCCAACCGGCTGACCACCGAACTGGCCGTATTCAGCGGTGTAGATGTGCTTGTACAGGCCCGACTGCATGACTTCCGGCGAGTCTTCGAAATCGTCCAGCAGGTCTTCTTTGGAGACGTTGAGGATTTCGATCTTGATGTTTTCGCGGAAGTTGGTGCGGTCGACCAGCAGTTGCAGCCCACGCCACGACGATTCCAGGGCCTGGAAGTCCGGGTGGTGCAGGATTTCGTCCATCTGACGGCTGAGCTTGGCATCGATCTCGGCGATCATGCGGTCAACCATGGCTTTCTTGACCGGCTCACCGTTGTTCTGCGGCTTGAGCAGCTCTTCGATGAACGCCGACACACCGCGCTTGGCGATGTCGTAGGCTTCGTCGTCCGGCGTCAGGCGGGTTTCGGCGATGATGCTGTCGAGGATGCTGTATTCGCCGTTTTCTGCGGCGTTCTGTTGTGCTGCGCTAGTGCTCATTGTGTTGGCTTCCTTGGCTGCTGGAGTCTCAAGCGTCCGGAGCTGCGGCGTTCAGGCCCAGCTCACCGAGTACGCGACCGCGGGATTCATCGTCGGCGAGCACGCCTTCGATGGCTTTACGGAACGCAGGTGCGTTACCCAGCGGGCCTTTGAGGGCCACCAGCGCGTCGCGCAGTTCCATCAGTTTTTTCAGCTCGGGCACTTGCTCGACCAGACTGGCCGGGTTGAAGTCCTTCATGGAGTTGACGCGCAGTTGCACAGCCAGCTCGTCGGCCTCGCCATCTTCCTGCAGACGGTTCGGCACGCTCAGCGTCAGACCCAGCTCTTGCTTGGCCAGCACTTCGTCGAAGGTCATCTTGTCGATGCTGATCGGCTTGCGATCCTCGATCTTGCGATCGTCCTTGCGGTGGGTGTAGTCACCGATTGCCAGCAGCTTCAGCGGCAGTTCAATCTCTTCCTGAGCACCGCCGGTGGCGGGTTTGAAGGTGACGTTGATGCGTTCCTTGGGGGCTACCGAGCCTTCTTTGGCCATGGCTTTTCTCCTTGCGGTTGTGGCCCTGGGGCCTATTCGAGTACCACTTCGAGGTCGAGGTGGCACAGCCTGCGATAAATCTCTTCCTTGCGTTCACGTACGGCATGGTTCTGCGGTAACAACTCGCAGCAACTGTGCAGCAGGTGCAGCACTTCCAATGCAAGATCGGGCTCCCAGGCGTGCAGACCTGAGTCCTGTAATGTCTGATCGAGGGTTTCGAGCTGGTTCTTGGCCAGCTCGTATTTCTTGGCCAGGAAACACAGCCGCGCGAGGGCGAACTGCCAGAAGAAGCGTTCGCGGCCGCCGTGCGCCGATTGCAGGCCCTGCTTGAGGAGCTGAACTGCGGGCTTGAGGCCTTCCTTGCGCAGGATCGGCTGGACTTCTTCGAGGGCCTTTTCCCAGGCCGGCTGGGTTTCGGCGTTCTCGGTCTCGACCTTGCGCGGCGCGCTGGCGCTTTGCAGGTGCGGCATGACGTTGCCGGCGATCCACGCCCGGGTGGACGGATCGGCGAACGGCGCGCCGTCATGGAAACGCAGCTCGATGATGCCGGGCAGGCGTTGAATCAAAAGCGCGAAGTGGATTTCCACTTCGCGCATGGCCAGCTCGGCGTTGAGGTTCTGGAGACATTCCCAGACCATCCTCTGGCCATCGAACCAGAACGGCGCCTTCGCCAGGCTCGCCTCCAGTTCCACCAGCAGGTCGGCGTATTTGCCCTGATCGAAACGGTCCTGATACTGCTTGAGCTTGTCCACCGGCAACCCGCGCAGCACGGTGATCTGCTCGGCGTTGCGCTCGGGCACCGCGTCGATCGTCATCCACAGCAAGGTGCGGTTGAGGCGCAGGGCGCGCAGGTCGGTGGCTTTCTGCTTGAGCCACCAGGCGCACAGCGGGCGGGCGCTTTCCTGCTGGGCGCGCAGGGCCTTGTGGGCTTCTTTCTCGTTGTCGATCGGCGCGCCGGGCGCCAGCAACTGGCTGGCGGCCTGCTTGACCTGCGCCACCGCCGCCCCCACCACACCGGGTGCCGGCTGGTTGTCGGCGGCGCGCTGGATCATGGTTTTCAGGCGGCGGGAGAGCGGCAGCAGCAGCGGCGCATCATCGCCCAGATGCTCGGTGCAGGCGGCGTCGAGACCGGACAGATGCTCGGACAACTGCCGGAACATCGGCAGCTGTTCCTTGATCGCGATGTTCTCGGTGATGACCTGCTCAAGACGCGGCACCAGCCAGCCGATGGCGGCGGCCCGGGTGCGGGGTTTGAGCGGGTGAACCTCGGCCCAGTGGTTTTCCGACAAATGGTGCAGAAAACCGAGGCCGGCCAGCAGGCCGGGGAAGGATTCACGCTGGTACAGCGACCAGGTCAGCCAGGCGCCGACACGTAAATCCTTGGATTGGGTACGCAGGAGGTTTTCGCTGTTTTCGCGAATTTTCAGCCAGTCGATCTGCCCGCTTTCGTGCATCGACGAGGCTTTGGCCAGCTCGCTTTCCAGGGCCTCGAATTCGCTCGAGAAACGAACGTCTTCGCCCGCAAAATTCTCTTTGGAAACAGAGACTTTAGCGAGTTCGAGGTAATGGGCGGAAAGTTTGCTTGAGTAGGACATCCATGGCCTTTATCAGGATTACGGTCGTGCGCCTATTGGAGTTGCAGCGGCGCGGGACAGTATCGAAGAGCAGTCGGAAGACTCATCCAATTGAGTGTTTGCTCTTTCAAGTGCGCGCATCGTAATCACTATGATGGCCACTAGCAAGCATCCGTTTAAACAACAAGACGAACTGTTCATTGGGCGGTGTAGGAGATCGCCCTATATGTGACAGGGGTTTCCCTGATGTCCCTTTATATTTCACTTTTTCGCGTATCCATTCCGAAAGCATTGGTCCAGAGCGGCCGGCACGCGGCATCGAGAACATCTGCACGCTCGTTCCACAAGTAAGCGGCGAAAGCATGACAAACCCCGAAAAAATTTGAAGTAGGACGCTTCCGAAAATACACCGCCTTTTATTAACAAATGACTGGCGACAACAGACACCATTAAAAGTGCCATCAATTTGATGGCATTTATATGTTTAATAGTCCTGAATCCTTGCCTGCATAAGACTATTACGCAGGATTCCAATCATTCGCCGTCACTTTCTCACAGCCATTTCCCACAATTTCTACGTTGTTTTACAACCCGGAAAGCTCCGACTTAAACAAGCGATCCTTCTTACATAAATCTGTTTAACACCTTGTTAGCGTGCCGGCCAATGTTCGCGTGCGCTGACCAGGGAGGGTTTCGACATCACGCCGTCTTCCCCTCTCTGCTTAAGGACAAGCGTATGCCTGGAGCTGTCAGTTCTGCGCACTTTGCGCTGCAGATTCCTGCCGTTCGCAACGATTTCAAGGTGCTGGCCTTCGAAGGCACCGAGACCATCAGTACCCTTTACTCCCTCCACATCGAACTGGTCAGTGAAGACCCCGACTTCGATATGGAAGGCTTGCTCAGTCAGCCTGCCTTCCTGCAGTTCGGCCTCAACGGCGAAGGCATTCACGGGCGCATCGAAGATGTGTTGGCGGGTGAGTCGGAAAAACGCCTGACCCGCTATCGCCTGACACTGGTGCCGAGCCTCCACTATTTGCAGTTCAGTCACAATCAACGGATATACCAGGAGCAGACTGTCCCGCAGATCATCACGCTAACGCTCAAACGACATGGCATCCTCGCCGATGCGTTCACCTTTCATGTCCAGCCCCTCGCGGCACGGGAGTACTGCACCCAATACGGCGAAAGTGATTTCGAGTTCATTCAGCGCTTGTGTGCCGAAGAGGGCATCGCCTGGCATCACCAGCACTCCGCGCAAGGCCATTTGCTGGTGTTCACCGATGACGCGGTGTTCCTCCCGACTTTGCGCGCCACACCCTATCGCCGGGATAGCGGGATGGTCCCGGAATATCCGGTGGTCAGCAGGTTTTCCTTGCGCGCCGCCGCTCGGACAAGCCGGGTCACGCGACGCGACTATGACCTGAGGCGACCGACGCTTTTACTCGAAAGCCGCTTCAGCGCCGGATTCACGCCGACACTTGAGGACTACCGATACCCGCTGCTGCTGGAGAACGAAAAGCGCGGCAAGCAGCTGGCCCGTCAGGCTCTGGAACGCCATCGCGCCGACTATGAATTGGTCGAGGGTCAAAGCAACCAACCGACCCTGCGCTGTGGCCATCTGCTTGAACTGACCGAACACCCTCGTCAGAAATACAACGGTCTGTGGCTGCTGCTCGGTGTCACCCACACCGGACGGCAGCCGCAAGTTCTGGAGGAGTCGGCCAGCAGCGAAACTCAATCGGCGGACGGTTTTACCCAAGGCTATCGCAACACCTTCCGCGCGATTCCTGCCGAAGTAGTGTTCCGCCCGCCACTGCCCGCACGCCGGTCACCGCTGGTCAGCCAGACCGCTCGAGTAACCGGCCCCAAAGAGGAAGAGATCTACTGCGATGAGTTCGGTCGCGTAAAAGTCGAATTCCACTGGGACCGAGCCGAATTAAACAGTGAGCGCAGCAGTTGCTGGGTGCGGGTGTCGTCGAGTTGGGCCGGCAACGGTTTCGGTGCCATCACCCTCCCCCGCATCGGAATGGAAGTGGTGGTGACCTTCGTGGAAGGTGATCCCGACAAGCCGCTGATTACCGGCTGCGTGATCAACAAGGTCACCCCTGCACCCTACAAACTTCCCGAGCACAAGACCCGAACCGTGTTGCGCAGTCGCAGCTCGCCTGACACCGGCGGCTACAGCGAATTGACGATTGAAGACCGCGCCGGTCAGGAACTGGTTTACCTGCGCGCCCAGCGCGACATGGAGCGGCAGGTTCTCCATGACAGCCGGCTGGCGGTCGGGCGCGATCGATGGGAAAGCATCCAGGGCAGTAGCCAGACGACGGCCGGGAAAATCATCACCGTCGAGGCGGGCCAGCAGGTGCAGATCAAGGCCGGCGCCAGCGTAGTGCTGGAGGCCGGCGCCAGCATCACGCTGAAGGCGGGCAGTCACCACATCGTGATCGACAGCGGCGGGATCTTCAGCAGTACCGAGATGGTGGCGAGTGGAAAGACGTCCGCCAGCGGAGCCGCTGATCATCCAGAAGCCGCGATGGCGGGTGCCTTGGCCGCAGGACCAGCAACTGCTTCCACTCAAGCAGCGGAGGAAGGAGAACTCGAAGAAGAGGAGGAAGAGGTCGAACTGGAAGACGAGTTACCTGCTGGCATCACCTTGCGGATCGGCGTGTTTTTCGATGGGACGGGGAACAATCTGTTCAACAGCGAACAGGTGAAGGGCTGCTATGCGCGGGATGTGAATCTTGAGGAGGAAGCCGAGGACATTCGACAGTTCTGCCAGATGCATGGGTATGACGGACAGGGCAATGTGCCGGATAACAGTTATGGGAATGATGCGAGCAATGTGGCGAAGTTGTATGGGTTGTATAGAGATGATCAGAACCGGCAACTATCTGAGGACGAAACTATCGCGTACATCCCGATCTATCTTGATGGCATCGGTACAAGCACCAATCAGGACGACTCGGTTTTTTCGCAGATGACCGGCACAGGTGCACAAGGTGTATTGGCGAAAGTCAAACAGAGCCGAGCGCGCATCTTTGAAGGAATTGATATTTTCAAGTCGGAAAACCCAATCCGGAAGGTTAAGACAGTTCAGTTCGACATCTTCGGCTTCAGTCGCGGCGCGGCTGCCGCGAGGAATTTTGCCAATGAAGTGATGAAAGGCGAACAAAGTCCACTGGCACAGTTAATACCGGCAAACTCGTCATTGTTCCTTGAGGGTTTCACTTGGCGGACGAACATTGACGTCAGCATCAACTTCATCGGCATCTTCGACACCGCTGCCGCCATAGGCAGCATGGCTGACGGCGATTTCAGCGTCCATGACGCCAACAACCCCGGCGTCAATCTGTATCTGGCGCCGGACATTGCAAAGAAAGTTGTGCACCTGGTTGCCCGGGACGAACGCCGCCACAACTTTTCGCTCAACAGCGCCGGAAACGCCGACATTGTGTTGCCGGGCGTCCACTCCGATCTGGGCGGCGGATACTTACCGAATCTTGTCGAACGGGTACTGCTGAGCAAGCCGCGCTGCAGTCGCGACGTGGACTTTAATACCCCTTCGTCTTCGACCAACGCTTATCGATTGGCCGAGCAAGAACTCGGCAGGCTTCAGGACCAACTGCATTTCTATGGACTGACGCTTCAAGTCAAAACCTGGGCGGTGGAAACGGCCAGCAACGTCAAGGGTGATCGGCGCAAATCAAAAAATGTCTATGCAGCGGTCTACAGCGAACGAGTCGTGCGCAATGACCTGTCCCTGATTTACCTGCGAATCATGCGGGAGTTGGCGACCAGGCACGGGGTCGAGTTCCAGACAATTGATGAAGAAGATCAGAAATAGGTGTTACCAGAAGAGCTGAAAGATATCGCCAAGAAACTGATGACTTATGCGCTGGGCGAAACCCGCACTATCGATCTGAGCCTGAACGAGCAAGCGTTACTCGCGCAACACTACATTCATCTGTCATCCAACTGGAATGCTGCGAAAGGACTCAACGAATCCGGGCTGAACATCCTGTTTATCAATCGCCCCGCCGACAAGTCCGCTCGTGTGGTGCACCCCAATGCGTGAGAACTCGTACATGCTCAAGATTGTCTTCGCTCTGACATTGGCTGTTTTGCTGGGCGGCTGCGCGTTCGCCGACAGAAAATCACTGCCTTACGACGGCTGGATGCTCAGATTTTTTGCTCCCGATTACATGGAGGTCTGGATCGAAACTGCCGACGTTGTGGACGTCAACAAGCGCGTGTTTCGAGGCGCAGCCTTTGGAATTCCGGCCATTTCCTACCCTCGGCCACTCAGTAAAGGTGTACCCACCAAGTTCCGGGGGAAACCAATTGGGTGGCCGGAACATCCCGTAGGCAAAGGCCGATATGTCACGGGCGCCGCACTGCCACGTCTGGTCTACGTGCGCTGGCAATCCATGGCCGAGCCGCAAACCTACGAAGCCTACATAGAGATTCCGGAGTCGGCGCGCCAAGTTATGCTCAAGAGTGAAAAAGCTTTCTGTGGGGCAGACGGCAAATGGATCACGGATTACCGAAACATGGTGATCATTGGCCTTGTGCCCGGCGGCATCGCCAAGGTCTGGCTGGGCGGCCAGTGTCTTCGGTCAACTGAAATCATGCGAGTCCAGGCCACGATCAACCCCAAAGGCCCCTACGATGGGAGGTCCAACGGAAGACATCGACAGCTCCATGAGGAATCCAAGGCCTACATCGAAAAATACGGTATCCCATATAACAGTTGGTGAAGCCCGCAAGAGCCTTCGTCGTCATGTCATCGATACCTCGACAAGCTAGATGCCATCCAGATTAAGAAGCTTTGTACTATTTAACCGTAGCAAGAAAAGGCACCGCATTCATGACAGATCGACTCCATGATAGATCAGGACTTCTCCGCAAATATTGTTGGGTTGTCGTGGTAACTCTCGCGGTAAATATCTCCGTTCGAGCTGAAGGCTGTGTTGGGTTTGGATGCGCAGTAAACGGCGGTCCCCTCGAATTCTCAATGCTGACTGGGATTGGTTTTCTCTACACAACGGTCAGGCCGATCATTACAACCTCAGAGGCCAGTGACGACGGTCCGTCGAAACACTACACCCAGGCCTTGATAGATGATGCTGCAGCGCATCTGGCAACTGACGGCGTTCATGAAGGTCCCATACTGGAGTCTGAATGGCGCGATTACCTGAAACAGTATGGACCTCAGGCAAGCAAGAAAGAGTTTGCCAGGATGGTATTGGCTACCTATGGCTGATCCGGACGAAATCATCGAGCACAAAAAATGGGCATCCGACCGCAATCGGTATGCCCATTTTTCATGCAGCGCGCCCGGCTGACCGGGCGTTTACCGCCATTATGGATTGACGCTGTCTTTCAACGATTTGCCTGGCTTGAACGCTACAGTGTTGCTGGCCTTGATCTTCACCGGTTCACCGGTCTGCGGGTTTTTGCCGGTGCGGGCACCGCGGTGGCGTTGCAGGAAGGTGCCGAAGCCCACCAGCGTGACGCTGTCCTTGCGGTGCAGGGCGCCGGTGATTTCTTCGAGAACGGCGTTGAGAACGCGGTTGGCCTGCTCTTTGGTCAGATCCGCTTTTTCAGCGATTGCAGCGGCGAGTTCTGGTTTACGCATTAGTGAAGCCCCTTTGACGGTTTTTTGTTGTTATGTCCGTGCTGTTCTCGTTGGAACAGCGCCCAAGGCGCCGCAGGCTCTACTCTGCGGCAGACGGGAGTGAGGATGGCACGCGGATAAGGGCGGCGCCAGTCTCCCCGCGACCTTTGTGGGGGCAAAAGCGGGGTGATTCCGACAGAACGACCGGTATTTACGCCAGCAAGGCCGGAAGCTGTTTGTTCAGCGCAAGTTTTTCTATCACCGCCGTGCCGGTCAGGGCATAACCGAGCAATTGCCCTTCGGCGTCGTGGCACAGCACCTTGATGTCAGCGCCCTGCCCTTCGACCGTCCAGACGCCTTCGCGGCCCCGTGGCGGCGGGGAAACCACCAGCGGGCAGACCGGGGTTTTTACGGTGATCGGCATCGGTCCGTAGTTCACCATGGTCGGGTTGCCGGCCAGGGTCTGTGCCAGCGCTCGCGCACAACTCATGAGGGGCATGACGTACAGAAGATTCAGCCCGTCGACCTCGGCGCAGTCGCCCAAAGCGTAAATGTTGGCGTGCGAGGTTTGCAGATGACGGTCGACCACCACGCCGCGATTGGTCTGGATGCCGGCGGCCGCCGCCAGATCGATCCGCGGGCGCAGGCCGATGGCCGAGACCACCACATCGCACGGGACAACCTGACCGTCGGACAGGTGCGCTTCCAGCCCATCAGCGACTTTTTGCAGGCGGGTCAGCACCGGGCCGAGGTGGAAACGTGCACCGAGGCTTTCCAGCCCGGCCTGCACCGCAGCCGCCGCAGCGGGATGCAGCAGGGTCGGCATCACCTGCTCGCACGGTGCAACCAGTTGCACCTCGTAGCCACCCAGAATCAGGTCGTTGGCGAACTCGCAGCCGATCAGCCCGGCACCGAGCAACAGCACCCGACGCTTGCCGGCGGCCGCCGCGCGAAAGCGCACGTAGTCTTCGAGATCGTTGATCGGGAACACCAGATCCCCGCCGTCGCCTTCGATCGGCACACGCACGGTTTCCGCGCCCCAGGCGAGGATCAAGTCGCGATAGCTCACCGCTTCCTCACCGATCCACAGCCGCTTGTGGCCCGGATCGATGCCGCTGATGCGGGTATGGGTGCGGATCTCGGCCTTCAACTGCTCGGCCATCGCGCCCGGCTCGGCCATGCTCAAGCCGTCGGCGTCCTTGTTCTTGCCGAAACCGGTGGAGAGCATCGGCTTGGAGTAGGAGCGACCGTCATCGGCGGTAATCAGCAGCAACGGGGTTTCGCCATCGAGTTTGCGAAACTCGCGGGCCAGGTTGTAACCCGCAAGCCCGGTGCCAATGATGACGACAGGTGCGCTCATGCCCTACTCCTCAGTGTTTTCTCAGTTGATTTCGATCATTTCGAAGTCCATCTTGCCGACGCCGCAGTCCGGGCACAGCCAGTCTTCCGGCACGTCCTGCCACAGGGTGCCCGGCGCAATGCCGTCATCCGGCCAGCCGTCGGCTTCGTTGTAGATCAGGCCGCAGACCACACATTGCCACTTTTTCATTCAGGTACTTCCTCAGGGTTCAGGCTTTAGCCGGCGCGGACGGTCGATGGTGCAGCGTTGCCGTCCGGCTCAGGGCGTTTTGTACTGATCGGGCCGGGCAGATGCAAGCCTGTTCGGCGCAGCGGCGACCCGGATCAATCAAACTCGCGGCTCGCCATGGTAAGCTCGCCGCCTCATTTGCTGCCAATAATGACTCATTGTGCAACACACAAACGCTCCGCTGTGGCGCCCGCAAAGCGAACTGACACCCCTCCCCGACACATCCACGCTCGACTGGCTGTTCGATGAAGGCTCCCTGACCCGCCGGCTGACGCGCCTGTCCGATGACGGCTTCAGCGTCACGCCGCTGTTCGAAGGCTGGCAGACCCTGCGCGACGACGAATGCGCCGCGCTGGACCTGGCCGAAGGCAGCGAGGGCTGGGTGCGCGAGGTGTATCTGCGCGGGCATGGCGAGGCCTGGGTGTTCGCCCGCAGCGTGGCGTCGCGCAGTGCCTTGCAGGGCGACGGCTTGCACATGGATGAACTGGGCAGCCGCTCGCTGGGCGAACTGCTGTTTTGCGATCACGCCTTCCAGCGTCGCGCCATCGAAGTCTGCCATTACCCGAAACACTGGTTGCCGGAAGGCTCCCAGGCTGCCGGCCTGTGGGGACGGCGCTCGCGGTTCGACCGTGGCGCCTTGAGCGTACTGGTGGCGGAGATTTTCCTGCCTGCGCTGTGGGAAGCTGTCCGCGCCCGTCCGGAGAACTGCTGATGTACCAAAGCCTGCTCAAATCCCTGAATCGCTTGAACCCGCGCGCCTGGGACTTCATCCAGCTGACGCGGATGGACAAGCCGATCGGCATTTACCTGCTGCTGTGGCCGACGCTCTGGGCCCTGTGGATTGCCGGTAAAGGCTCGCCATCGCTGGCCAACATCGTGATTTTCGTCCTCGGCGTGATCCTGACCCGCGCCGGGGGTTGCGTGATCAATGACTGGGCCGACCGCAAGGTCGACGGCCACGTCAAACGCACTGCGCAGCGACCTATTGCTGCCGGCAGGATCAGTTCGAAAGAGGCGCTGGTGTTCTTCGCGCTGCTGATGGGCGTGAGTTTCCTGCTGGTGCTGTGCACCAACGCCGCGACCATCTGGCTGTCGCTGGGCGGTCTGGCGCTGGCGTTCACTTATCCGTTCATGAAGCGTTACACCTATTACCCGCAAGTGGTGCTGGGCGCGGCGTTCTCCTGGGGCATGCCGATGGCGTTCACCGCCGAAACCGGTGAGCTGCCGGCCACCGCCTGGCTGCTGTGGATCGCCAATCTGCTGTGGACGGTGGGCTACGACACTTATTACGCGATGACCGACCGCGACGATGACCTGAAGATCGGCGTGAAATCCACGGCGATCCTGTTCGGCGATGCAGACCGGGCGATCATCCTGACCTTGCAGGCGCTGTCGCTGGGCTGTCTGGTGCTGGCGGGGTCGAAATTCGAGCTGGGAATCTGGTTCCACCTCGGCTTGCTGGTAGCCGCCGGGTGCTACGCCTGGGAATTCTGGTACACCCGCGACCGGGACCGGATGCGTTGCTTCAAGGCGTTCCTGCACAACCACTGGGCCGGGCTGGCGATTTTCATCGGGATCGTGCTGGATTACGCGTTGCGCTGAAACACAAAACCTGTGGGAGCGAGCTTGCTCGCGAAAGCGTTGGGTCAGTTGCCACATAGGCTGACTGAAAAGACGCCTTCGCGAGCAAGCCCGCTCCCACAGGGGATTTGCGTTTATTTGTGCTCGTGAACCACGTGCCACACGTCCTTCATCTTGTCGCCGGTCATATCGCCCGGCTTGGCATCTTTCACGAAGGTGTACAGCGGCTTGCCGTCGTAGGCGTACTGCATCATGCCGTCATCGCGTTTGATGACTGTCCATTTACCTTCAGCCTTGGCATCTGCCGGCGCCATCAACGGCGGCCAGTTCTTGGCGCAGTCGCCGTTGCACATCGACTTGCCGCCACTGTCCTTGTCGAACGTGTAAAGCGTCATGCCCTTGTGGTCGACCATCATGCCGTCTTTCATCATGGCCGGCTCGGCCGCCATCGCCAGTCCAGGCAAGGTCAGGGCGGCAGCCATCAGCAAAGCCTTAAAGGAAGCAGTCATTTGAGTCATGGAAACCTTCTCTTGTGGTTGTCAGGATTCGGACTTAAAGCTTAGTTCAGGATTCGCACAATCGCCGCCGGACTAAAATACTGTCACACGACTGCAATAATTCCGTTATCTAATGCGGCGCAAGACAGTTAAATGACAAGAGGATTAAGGCATGGTTGGCAGGAGCATTCTGATCGTCGACGACGAAGCGCCCATTCGCGAAATGATCGCCGTTGCGTTGGAAATGGCCGGCTATGACTGCCTCGAGGCAGAGAACTCGCAGCAGGCCCACGCCATCATCGTCGACCGCAAGCCGGACCTGATCCTGCTCGACTGGATGCTGCCCGGCACCTCCGGCATCGAGCTGGCCCGCCGCCTCAAGCGTGACGAGCTGACCGGGGACATCCCGATCATCATGCTCACCGCCAAGGGCGAAGAGGACAACAAGATCCAGGGTCTGGAAGTCGGCGCCGACGACTACATCACCAAACCGTTTTCCCCACGCGAACTGGTCGCACGCCTCAAGGCTGTGCTGCGTCGCGCCGGCCCGACCGATGGCGAAGCGCCGATCGAAGTCGGCGGCCTGCTGCTCGACCCGATCAGCCATCGCGTGACCATCGACGGCCGCCCGGCCGAGATGGGCCCGACCGAATACCGTCTGCTGCAATTCTTCATGACCCACCAGGAGCGCGCCTACACCCGTGGCCAGTTGCTGGATCAGGTCTGGGGCGGCAACGTCTATGTTGAAGAGCGCACCGTCGACGTGCACATCCGGCGCCTGCGCAAGGCCCTCGGCGATGCCTACGAAAATCTGGTACAAACCGTGCGCGGCACCGGCTACCGGTTCTCCACCAAGGCCTGAGCCGAGCGCCCTCACCGTAGACAAGGACCGCATTTTCCGTGAACCAAAACTGGCATGGCACCCTGATTCGCCACATGCTGTTGCTGGTCACCGGCTGCCTGGTGATCGGCCTGATCACCGGCTACTACGGCTGGAGCCTGGCGGCGGGCCTGGGCCTGTACCTGGCCTGGACGCTCAAGCAACTGCTGCGCCTGCACGAATGGCTGCGCCTGCACCAACCCGATGAAGCACCGCCCGACGGCTACGGCCTGTGGGGCGAGGTGTTCGACAGCATCTACCACCTGCAACGCCGCGACCAACGGGTACGCGGACGCCTGCAAGCGGTGATCGACCGCGTTCAGGAGTCCACCGCTGCGCTGAAAGACGCGGTGATCATGCTCGACAGCGACGGCAACCTGGAATGGTGGAACCGCGCCGCCGAAACCCTGCTCGGCTTGAAAACCCCGCAGGACAGCGGCCAACCGGTGACCAATCTGGTTCGCCATCCGCGCTTCAAGGAATACTTCGAGCAGGAAAGCTACGCCGAACCGCTGGAAATCCCTTCGCCCACCAACGATCGCGTACGCATCCAGCTGTACCTCACGCGGTACGGCAACAACGAACACCTGATGCTGGTCCGCGATGTCACGCGCATCCATCAGCTGGAACAGATGCGCAAGGACTTCATCGCCAACGTCTCCCACGAGCTGCGCACCCCGCTGACGGTGATCTGCGGCTACCTGGAAACCCTGCTCGACAACGTCGAGGAAGTGAACCCGCGCTGGAGCCGCGCCCTGCAGCAGATGCAGCAACAGGGCGGACGCATGCAGACCTTGCTCAACGATTTACTGCTGCTGGCCAAACTGGAAGCCACCGATTACCCGTCGGACAACCAGCCGGTGCACATCGACACCCTGTTGCAGTCGATCAAGAGCGACGCGCAGCAGTTGTCCGGCTCGAAGAATCAGCGCATCACCCTGGAAGCCGACACCCGCATCCTGCTCAAGGGCAGCGAGGCGGAACTGCGCAGTGCGTTTTCCAACCTGGTGTTCAACGCCGTCAAATACACCCCGGCCGAGGGCAATATCCGCATCCGCTGGTGGGGCGACGATCAGGGCGCGCATCTGAGCGTGCAGGATTCCGGGATCGGCATCGACAGCAAACACCTGCCGCGCCTGACCGAACGCTTCTACCGCGTCGACTCCAGCCGCAACTCCAACACCGGCGGCACGGGCCTGGGCCTGGCCATCGTCAAACACGTACTGCTGCGCCATCGCGCCCGGATGGAAATCAGCAGCGTGCCCGGTCATGGCAGCACCTTCACCTGCCATTTCGCCCCGGCCCAGGTCGCTCAGGCACGGGTCATCAGCGCCGCTGAGTAATGCCGGACTAGGCAATCGCCAGGTCAGCCGCTACATTGGCTGACTTGCGCCTGCCTTTCAGGTGCGGATTTTTCTTTCTTTCGAATCACACGGAACCCGCAAAACTCCATCATGGACCCTTCCCCTGGCTTGTCCCTCGCAACAATATTCGCCGATTTCGGCATGATTCTTTTCGCTCTGATCCTGGTTCTGCTCAACGGCTTCTTCGTTGCGGCGGAATTCGCCATGGTCAAACTGCGCTCGACCCGGGTCGAAGCCATCGCTGAGCAGCACGGCTGGCGCGGGCACATCCTGCGCACGGTGCACAGTCAGCTCGATGCTTACCTTTCGGCGTGCCAGCTCGGTATCACCCTCGCCTCCCTGGGCCTGGGCTGGGTCGGCGAGCCGGCGTTCGCGCACATTCTCGAGCCGCTGCTGAGCGCGGTCGGCGTGCAGTCGGCGGAAGTCGTCAAAGGCATCTCGTTCTTCACCGCGTTCTTCATCATTTCGTACCTGCACATCGTGGTCGGCGAGCTCGCACCCAAATCCTGGGCGATCCGCAAACCCGAGCTGCTGTCGCTGTGGACGGCGGTGCCGCTGTACCTGTTCTACTGGGCCATGTACCCGGCGATCTACCTGCTCAACGCCAGCGCCAACACCATCCTGCGCATTGCGGGTCAAGGTGAGCCCGGCCCGCATCACGAGCACCATTACAGCCGCGAAGAACTGAAACTGATCCTGCACTCCAGCCGTGGCCAGGACCCGAGCGACCAAGGCATGCGTGTGCTGGCCTCGGCGGTGGAAATGGGCGAACTGGAAGTGGTCGACTGGGCCAACTCCCGGGAAGACCTGATCACCCTCGAGTTCAACGCCCCGCTGAAAGAAATCCTGGCGATGTTCCGTCGCCACAAGTTCAGCCGTTATCCGGTATACGACAGCGAGCGCAAGGAATTCGTCGGCCTGCTGCACATCAAGGATCTGCTGCTGGAGCTGGCGGCGCTGGATCACATTCCCGAGTCGTTCAACCTCGCCGAACTGACCCGCCCACTGGAGCGCGTGTCGCGGCACATGCCGCTGTCGCAGCTGCTGGAACAGTTCCGCAAGGGCGGCTCGCACTTCGCTGTGGTCGAAGAGGCCGACGGCAACATCATCGGCTACCTGACCATGGAAGACGTGCTGGAAGTACTGGTCGGCGACATCCAGGATGAGCACCGCAAGGCCGAGCGCGGCATCCTCGCCTACCAGCCGGGCAAGTTACTGGTTCGGGGCGATACGCCGCTGTTCAAGGTCGAGCGCCTGCTGGGGATCGACCTGGATCACATCGAAGCCGAAACCCTCGCCGGGCTGATCTACGAAACCCTGAAACGGGTGCCGGAAGAGGAAGAAGTGCTGGAAGTCGAAGGCCTGCGGATCATCATCAAGAAGATGAAAGGTCCGAAGATCATTCTGGCCAAGGTGCTGATGCTCGACTGACGGGGTTTACTGCTTGCCCAGCGCAAAGTTGGGCAACGCCCCCAGCGGCTGGTTGAACTGATACGGAATCGACACCAGCCCCATCCCGGTATTGCGCTGCACCACGAAGTGCAGGTGCGGGCCGCTGCTGTTGCCGGTGTTGCCGGACAGCGCCAGCGGACTGCCCACCGCCACTCGCTGCCCCTCGCGCACACTCACCGACCCTTGTTTGAGATGCAGGTACACGCCCATCGTGCCGTCGTCGTGCAGGATCCGCACGAAGTTGCCGGACGGATCGGTGCCGCGTCCGTTCTGGGAATTCTCGGTCTTCACCACCACCCCGGCGCGCGCCGCGATGATCGGCGTGCCGACCGGCATGGCGATGTCCATCGCATATTTGTTCTTCGGCCCGAAGTGGCTGTAATCGCCATTGGCGCCCTGGCTGAGGCGGAACGGCCCGCCACGCCATGGAAACGGATAGCGATAGCCCTGAGCCGCGCCAGCCGGATCGCCGAGGGAATACTGGAACATCGGCGTGTACACCAGCGGTTTGCCACCGGATACCGGCGTCAGCAACGCCAGCCGCGTATTGCTGCGCGCCGGCAGCACCCGGCGAATCGTTTGCGCCGGTGCGCCGCGCACGTTGCTCATCCCGGTAAACGCCAGGGCAACCTCGACCGGCGCATACAGGTCGTTGCGCACGAACACCACGTCCGCGCCCTTCTGTTTCTTGATGTCGAGATAGACCTGGCGCTCGAGGCGCTCGACCATCCGATCCTGAAACACGAACACCTGGGAGCCTTTGCTCGGACGGTCGCTGTACGAAACCACTCCGTTGGCATCGGTGGACTTGTAGATCGTCATGGCCACCGTCGAGGTGGAGGCCATGAACAGACCACAGAAAAACAGCAGGCGCAGGGGCATGGGCAAAAGTTCTGTCGAGTAAGGCCTGGGAATGAGCCTAGCAGCTGAAGCAGACCAGGCTAGTCGACAGATGTTTCAAATTGGGCAGTGCGAGAGATGGGTGGTGCTTTTGATGACCCCATCGCCAGCAGGCTGGCTCCCACAGGTTCGGTGTGNGAACCCCGTGGGAGCCAGCCTGCTGGCGATGGCGGACGGTCAGGCGACGAAGATCACGCGCCCGGAACGAAGTGCTTCTGCGCCGTGCCGCGGGCGATCAGGCGGGAGATGTAGTCGAGCTTCTGCGCGTCCTGGTCGACGAAGCGGAAGGTCAGTTGCAGCCAGTCGCTGTCGGGTTTCGGCTCGTGGGCGACGACGGCGTGCAGATAGCCGTTGAGACGGGCGATTTCGGCGTTGTCGCCCTGCTCCAGATCGAGCACGGCGCTGTCGAGGATCTGCGGCAGGGTGTCGGTGCGTTTCACCACCAGCAGCGCTTCCTTGATGCTCAGGGCCTTGATCACGCATTGCTGAGTGCCGCTAGGGAGGCGCAGTTGGCCCTGACCGCGACCGCCGGCCGGAGCGCTTGAGGCTGCAGGAGCCTTCACCGGCGGGCTGTTGAGCAGGCCACGCTGTGGCGCGGCGGCAGGTGCCGGGGCTGCAGCGGCAGGCTTGGCAAACGGGTTGGCCGCAGCAGCAGCCGGAGCGGAACCGACCACGGCAGCCTTGCCGCCGGTCAACGCGCTCAGGGAGTCGTTGCCGAACGCCGAGTTCATCTTGGTTGGAGCGCTGTTCATCAGAGTGTCGAGCTTGCCGACCTTGTTCAGGGCCTGCTTGACCTTGGTCAGCAGTTGCTCGTTGGTGAACGGCTTGCTGACATAACCGGTAACACCGGCCTGGATCGCCTGCACGACGTTTTCCTTGTCGCCCCGGCTGGTGACCATGATGAACGGCATGGTCTTGAGGTTGTCCTGCTCACGGCACCAGGTCAGCAGTTCGAGACCGGACATTTCCGGCATTTCCCAGTCGCACAGCACCAGGTCGAAGGCTTCCTTGGCCAGCATGGCCTGGGCCTTCTTGCCGTTGATGGCGTCCTCGGTGCGGATCCCCGGGAAGTAATTACGCAGGCACTTTTTCACCAGGTCACGAATGAACGATGCATCGTCCACGACCAACACACTGATCTTGCTCATCCAACACCCCTATTAAAATCCCGGCAAGCATAACGCTGGCTGATGGCACATTGCCAAAACTCTTCAGTCACGCCGGGACTTTTCGTTCGCGGGTGCTGCTTTTTATTTCGGTTCTGCCTATGAAAAGCAGAAACAAAAACGCCCGGCCAAAGGGCCGGGCGCTTTTCTCAGGCAATCTTACTTATCGTCAGCATCGCCCGGAACATTAGCGGTTTCGCCACTTGTCCCTTCAACTTCTTCCTTCATGCGCTTGAGGCCCATGTGCCGCACGTCGGTACCGCGCACCAGGTAAATCACCAACTCGGAGATGTTGCGCGCGTGGTCGCCGATCCGCTCAAGCGAACGCAGCACCCAGATAATGCTCAAGACCCGCGAGATAGAGCGCGGGTCTTCCATCATGTAGGTCGCCAGCTCACGCAGGGCGGTCTTGTATTCGCGGTCGATGATCTTGTCGTATTGCGCCACCGACAGCGCCAGGTCGGCGTCGAAGCGGGCGAAAGCGTCCAGCGCATCGCGGACCATGTTGCGCACCTGGTCGCCGATGTGGCGAACCTCGACGTAACCGCGCGGCGCTTCGCCTTCTTCGCACAACTGGATCGCACGGCGGGCGATCTTGGTCGCTTCGTCGCCGATGCGCTCCAGGTCGATCACCGATTTGGAGATGCTGATGATCAGACGCAGGTCGGACGCCGCCGGCTGACGACGGGCCAGAATGCGCAGGCATTCTTCGTCGATGTTGCGTTCCATCTGGTTGATCTGGTCGTCGATCTCGCGCACTTGCTGGGCCAGGCCCGAGTCGGCCTCGATCAGCGCGGTGACCGCGTCGTTGACCTGTTTCTCGACCAGCCCGCCCATGGCCAGCAGGTGGCTGCGCACTTCTTCCAGTTCGGCGTTGAACTGCGCGGAAATGTGATGGGTAAGGCCTTCTTTACTAATCATGTTGGCGTCCTTGGAGCGTCCGGTAAGGTGCGGCGGGCCGCAGCGTCAATTCTGTGAATAACCCGCAACTGTCAGCCGTAACGACCGGTGATGTAGTCTTCGGTCTGCTTCTTGGCCGGATTGGTGAACAGGGTATCGGTGTCGCCGAATTCCACCAGTTTGCCCATGTACATGAACGCCGTGTAGTCGGACACCCGCGCCGCCTGCTGCATGTTGTGGGTCACGATGACGATGGTGAACTTGGATTTGAGCTCGTAGATCAACTCTTCGACTTTCAGGGTCGAGATCGGGTCGAGTGCCGAGCACGGTTCGTCGAGCAGCAGCACTTCCGGTTCCACGGCGATGGTACGGGCGATCACCAGACGCTGTTGCTGTCCACCGGACAGACCGAGGGCCGAGTCATGCAGACGGTCTTTGACTTCGTCCCACAGAGCCGCGCCTTTCAACGCCCACTCGACGGCTTCGTCGAGGATGCGCTTCTTGTTGATGCCCTGGATGCGCAGGCCGTAGACCACGTTTTCGTAGATGGTCTTCGGGAACGGGTTAGGCTTCTGGAACACCATGCCGACCCGGCGACGCAGCTCGGCCACGTCTTCGCCCTTGCGGTAGATGTTGTTGCCGTACAGGTTGATCGCGCCTTCGACGCGGCAGCCGTCCACCAGGTCGTTCATGCGGTTGAAGGTCCGCAGCAGCGTGGACTTGCCGCAGCCGGACGGGCCGATGAAGGCGGTCACGCGCTGTTTCGGGATGTTCATGCTGACGTCGAACAGCGCCTGTTTCTCGCCGTAGTACAGGCTCAGGCCCGGTACTTCGATGGCCACGGTTTCCTGCTCGAGGTTCAGGCTCTGCTTGTCGCGGCCCAGGGCAGACATGTTGATGCCGTGGGTATGTGTTTCGTGCTGCATGGGAGATCCCCTGTGCTAACAAATTCGGTTCGGTTGGCTGCCGGGATACAGGCCGGCAGCCCTTCAATTCTTGTGACGGCGATCAGCTGTCCAGCGCCTTGTACTTCTCGCGCAGGTGGTTACGGATGTACACCGCCGACAGGTTCAGGGTGGCGATCACCAGCACCAGCAGCAGCGCCGTGGCATACACCAGCGGCCGCGCGGCCTCGACGTTCGGGCTCTGGAAGCCAACGTCATAGATGTGGAAGCCCAGGTGCATGATCTTCTGATCCAGGTGCAGGTACGGGTAGTTGCCGTCCACCGGCAGCGACGGCGCCAGTTTCACCACACCTACCAGCATCAGCGGCGCCACTTCACCGGCGGCGCGAGCCACGGCGAGGATCATGCCGGTCATCATCGCCGGACTGGCCATCGGCAGAACGATCTTCCACAGGGTTTCAGCCTTGGTCGCGCCGAGGGCCAGCGAGCCTTCGCGCACGGTGCGCGGGATACGCGCCAGACCTTCCTCGGTGGCCACGATCACCACCGGCACCGCCAGCAGCGCCAGGGTCAACGAAGCCCAGAGCAGACCCGGTGTACCGAAGGTCGGTGCCGGCAGCGCTTCAGGGAAGAACAGACGGTCGAGCGAGCCACCGAGCACGTAGACGAAGAAGCCCAGACCGAACACGCCGTAGACAATCGCCGGAACACCCGCCAGGTTGTTCACCGCGATCCGGATCACCCGGGTCAGGGTGTTCTGCTTGGCGTATTCACGCAGGTACACCGCCGCCAACACGCCGAACGGGGTCACGATCATCGCCATGATCAGGGTCATCATCACGGTGCCGAAGATCGCCGGGAAAATCCCGCCTTCGGTGTTCGCTTCACGCGGGTCGTCGGACAGGAATTCCCAGACCTTGCTGAAGTAGAAACCGATCTTGGTGAACGTACCCATCGCGTTCGGCTGGTAGGCGTGAACCACTTTGCCCAGGCCGATTTCGATTTCCTTGCCGTTGGCATCACGAGCGGTCAAAGCGTCACGGTTGAACTGCGCGTGAAGGTCGGCCAGACGGGCTTCGATGTCCTGATAGCGGGCGTTCAGCTCGGCGCGCTCGGATTCCATGTCCGCTTGCGCGGTGGCGTCGAGCTTGCCTTCCAGCTCCAGCTTGCGACCGTGCAGACGGATGCGCTCGAGGCCGGCGTTGATTGCGCCGATATCGGTTTTTTCCAGCGACTTGAGCTGCGCGGCGAGGCCGTTCACGCGGTTGATCCGCGCTTGCAGCTCAGGCCAGGCGGCTTCGCCTTCGGCGATCACCTTGCCGTCCTGTTTGACGTTGACCAGGTAGCCGTAGAAGTTGCCCCACTCACGACGCTCCAGCGCCATCAGCTCCGGCGGATTCTTCTGGTCGGTCAGCCACTCGCCGACGATCCAGGTGAAGTCGTTGCCGTTCAGGTCACGGTTGCCGACCTTGATCAGCTCGCGGGTCATGAATTCCGGACCTTCGTCCGGCACCGGCAGGCCGGCGCTCTTCAGACGGGCGCGCGGCACTTCTTCTTTCTGCACCACTTCGCCCACGACCAGATGCTGGCCCTGGCCCGGTACGTCATAGCTGGCGTGGATCAGATCCGCCGGCCAGAAGTGACCCAGACCTCGCACGGCGATCACCGCCAGCAGGCCAATGGTCATGATGACCGCGATGGACACCGCGCCGCCGCTGATCCAGACGCCGGGGGCGCCGCTCTTGAACCATCCTTTCAGGGAGTTCTGTTTCACAGACTTCTACCTTTGCTTAAAGCGACGAGTATTTCTTGCGCAGACGCTGACGAATCAGTTCCGCGAGGGTGTTCATGACGAAGGTGAACAACAGCAGCACCAGCGCCGACAGGAACAGCACGCGGTAGTGGCTGCCGCCGACTTCCGACTCCGGCATTTCCACCGCGACGTTGGCGGCCAGGGTGCGCAGGCCTTCGAACAGGTTCATTTCCATGACCGGGGTGTTGCCGGTGGCCATCAGCACGATCATGGTTTCGCCGACCGCACGGCCCATGCCGATCATCAGCGCCGAGAAGATGCCCGGGCTGGCAGTCAGGATCACCACGCGAGTCATGGTCTGCCACGGCGTGGCGCCGAGGGCCAGCGAGCCCAGGGTCAGGCCGCGCGGCACGCTGAACACGGCGTCTTCGGCGATCGAGTAGATGTTCGGGATCACCGCAAAGCCCATGGCCAGACCGACCACCAGTGCGTTGCGCTGGTCGTAGGTGATGCCCAGGTCGTGGGAGATCCACATGCGCATGTCACCACCGAAGAACCAGTTCTCCATGAACGGGCTCATGTACAGCGACAGCCAGCCCACGAACAGGATCACCGGGATCAGCAGCGCACTTTCCCAGCCGTCCGGGACTTTCAGGCGGATCGATTCAGGCAGGCGGCTGAAGGTGAAACCGGCGATCAGGATGCCGATCGGCAGCAGCATCAGCAGGCTGAAGATGCCAGGCAGATGCCCTTCTACATAAGGCGCGAGGAACAGACCGGCGAAGAAGCCGAGGATCACCGTCGGCATCGCTTCCATCAGCTCGATCACCGGCTTGACCTTGCGGCGCATGCCCGGGGCCATGAAGTACGCGGTGTAGATCGCAGCGGCGACGGCCAGCGGTGCGGCCAGCAGCATCGCGTAGAACGCGGCTTTCAGGGTGCCGAAGGTCAGTGGCGAAAGGCTCAGTTTCGGTTCGAAATCGGTGTTGGCCGCAGTCGATTGCCAGACGTACTTAGGCTCGTCGTAGTTCTCGTACCAGACCTTGCTCCACAGTGCGCTCCACGAGACTTCCGGGTGCGGGTTGTCGAGCAGCAGCGGTTGCAGCTTGCCGCCGGCTTCGACGATCACGCGGTTGGCCCGTGGCGACAGACCGAACAGGCCCTGGCCATCGACGACTTGATCGACCAGCAAGGTGCGATGCGCGGTGCTGTGGAACACGCCGAGCTTGCCGCTGGCATCCAGGGCCAGGAAGCCTTTGCGACGTTCTTCGGCGGAAATTTCAACGATCGGCGTGGTGCCCATCTGGAAGGTGCGGATCTGCTTCAGGCGCAGCTCGCCATCGGTGTCGCGGGCCATGAACCACTGGGCCAGGCCACCCTTGGAGTCACCGACGATCAGCGAGATACCACCGACCAGTTGCGTAGTCGCAGTGACTTCAGCGTCAGCGTTTTCCAGCAGCTTGTAGCGACCGTTAAGGCTCTTGTCGCGCAGGCTGAACACGTCTGCCTGAGCACGCCCGTTGACCACGTACAGCCATTGCTGGCGCGGGTCGACGAAGATGTTTTTTACGGGCTCGGTCATCTGCGGCAGATCGATACGCTTCTGCTCGTTGGTGACTTCGCCGGTCATCATGTTTTCTTCGCTGGTCAGCGACAGCACATTGAGTTGCGAACCGGTGGAGCCGACCAGCATCAGGGTCGAATCGGTGGCGTTGAGGCTGACGTGCTCCAGCGCACCGCCGCTTTCGTTCAGCGCGATCGGTGTCTCGCCGTACGGGTACTCGATGGCCGGGGTGATGGTCTTCTTGCCATCCGGGTAGCTGACTTTATAGGTGTGACGGAACACCAGCGCCTGACCGTTGGACAGGCCCACAGCTACGAGCGGATGGCCCGGCTGGTCTTCGCCGATGGAGCTCACACTGGCTCCTGCCGGCAGGGGCAGATCGACGCGCTTCAGTTCAGCGCCACTGTCGATGTCGAAGAACAGCGCCTGGCCCTTGTCGGAAACGCGCATGGCCACCTGATTCTGCTCTTCGAGCGAAATCATCAGCGGCTTGCCGGCGTCCTGCATCCAGGCCGGGGTGATTGCATCTTTCGCGGTCAGGTCGGCACCCTTGAACAGCGGCGCGACCACGTAGGCGAGGAAGAAGAAGATCAGGGTGATGGCTGCCAGCACCGCCAGACCGCCGACGAGGACGTACCAGCGGGTGAAGCGATCCTTGAGCGCGCGAATGCGGCGCTTGCGTTGCAACTCAGGCGTATTGAAGTCAATGCGCTTGGGAGGGTTCGTAGTCATTTTGGAATTGGCCAGATCATTCATGCGCACACCCTAGCGATCCTGTATGACAGAAAGATGACAATGCAGTGACGCACCAAATCCGCCGCCAGCAGGGCACTGGCAGTGGATAGAAGAATTCGGGGAGTGTGGGGGCCGGGCCGCTTGCGGGCCGGGCCCCACACGTGAGTCAGGCGGGGTTCACCCCTGACTCAGTTTGTTACTTTTTTGCGACTTCAGCGCCGCCTTCCTGCAGACCCAGGTCAGCCAGTGCTTTTGCAGCAACCTTGGCTGGCAGCGGGATGTAGCCGTCTTTCACGACCACTTCCTGACCCTGTTTCGACAGAACCAGTTTCACGAACTCGGCTTCCAGCGGGGCCAGAGGCTTGTTCGGGGCTTTGTTGACGTATACGTACAAGAAACGCGACAGCGGGTACTTGCCGTTCAGGGCGTTTTCTTCGGTGTCTTCGATGAAGTCCGAGCTGCCTTTCTTGGCCAGGGCCACGGTTTTCACGCTGGCGGTCTTGTAGCCGATGCCCGAGTAACCGATGCCGTTCAGCGAGGAGCTGATCGACTGCACGACCGAAGCCGAGCCTGGTTGTTCGTTGACGTTAGGCTTGTAGTCGCCTTTGCACAGGGCTTCTTCCTTGAAGTAGCCGTAGGTGCCGGATACCGAGTTGCGACCGAACAGTTGAACCGGCTTGTTGGCCAGGTCGCCGGTCACGCCCAGGTCGCCCCAGGTTTTCACGTCGGCTTTGGCGCCGCACAGGCGGGTGGACGAGAAGATCGCGTCAACCTGTTCCATGGTCAGGTGCTGGATCGGGTTGTCCTTGTGCACGAAGACAGCCAGGGCGTCCACTGCAACCGGGATAGCGGTTGGCTTGTAGCCGTATTTCTGTTCGAAGGCCGCCAGTTCGGTGTCCTTCATCTTGCGGCTCATCGGGCCCAGGTTGGAGGTGCCTTCAGTCAGCGCAGGAGGCGCAGTGGCGGAACCAGCGGCCTGAATCTGGATGTTTACGTTCGGGTATTCTTTTTTGTAGTTCTCGGCCCAGAGGGTCATGAGGTTGGCCAGGGTATCGGAACCGACGCTGGACAGGTTGCCCGACACACCAGTGGTCTTGGTGTAGCTCGGGATAGCAGGGTCAACAGCGGCAACCGCGTTGGCAGTCGCAACGCCAGCAGCGACAAAAGTCATTGCCGCCATCAAACGCTTCAGTTTCATGCCTTACTCCTAGCAGATAGGGTGTGTTAAGTCGGGGCCAAGTATCAGCAGGCCGTGTGAACACTCTATGGCTGAAATATGACAATTGGATGAAAGGCCAGCATCCCTGTCGGAAGGCTGGCCTTTCAGTTGTAACCGCAAGTGTGAAGGTGGCTTAGCGACCTTTGCTCCACAGCCACGCGCCGACCAGGATCCCCATCCCGCACAGCACCGCCACATAGTAGGCAGGCCCCATCGCGCTTTCTTTCAGCAGCAGGCTGACGACCATCGGCGTCAGGCCGCCGAAGATCGCGTAAGCGACGTTATAAGAGAAGGACAGACCGCTGAAGCGCACCACCGGCGGGAAAGCCTTCACCATCACATAAGGCACCGCGCCGATGGTGCCGACCAGAAAACCGGTCAACGCGTACAGCGGGAACAGCCAGTTCGGGTGATCGGCGAGGCTGTGGTAGAAGGTCCAGGAGCTGGCCAGCAGAGCCGCGCAGCCGAACACAAACACGCGACCGGCACCAAAGCGATCCGCCAGCGCGCCGGAAATGATGCAGCCAAAGCTCAGGAACACGATCGCCAGGCTGTTGGATTGCAGCGCGGTGGTCGGCGAGAAGTGATAGACCGTCTGCAGCACGGTCGGGGTCATCAGGATCACCACGACGATGCCGGCGGACAGCAACCAGGTCAGCAGCATCGACACTGCAATGGCCCCGCGATGGTCGCGCAGTACGGCGCGCAGCGGCACTTCTTCGGCCAGCGCCTTGCGTTGTTGCAGTTCGGCGAACACTGGGGTTTCGTGCAGCCAGCGACGCAGATAAACCGAGAACAGGCCGAACACGCCACCCAGCAGGAACGGAATGCGCCAGGCGTAATCCGAAACTTCCGTTGGCGTATAAATGCTGTTGATTGCAGTGGCGACCAGCGAGCCGAGCAGGATACCCGCTGTCAGGCCGCTGGTCAGGGTGCCGCAGGCGTAGCCGATGTGCTTGCCGGGTACGTGTTCGGAAACGAAGACCCACGCCCCCGGCACCTCACCGCCAATCGCCGCGCCCTGGATGACGCGCATCAACAGCAGCAGGATCGGCGCCCACAGGCCGATCTGCGCGTAGGTCGGCAGCAGGCCCATGATCAGGGTCGGCACCGCCATCATGAAAATGCTCAGGGTGAACATCTTCTTGCGCCCCAGCAGGTCGCCGAAGTGCGCCATCACGATCCCGCCCAGCGGCCGCGCGAGGTAACCGGCGGCGAAGATGCCGAAGGTCTGCATCAGGCGCAGCCACTCGGGCATATCGGCCGGGAAGAACAATTTGCCGACCACGGTGGCAAAGAACACGAAGATGATGAAATCGTAAAACTCCAGCGCGCCCCCCAGGGCCGATAGCGACAGAGTCTTGTAGTCATTGCGGGTCAACGGTCGTGCGGGTTGGTCGGGCTGCGCGAGGCTCGAGGGCGCTGTGGTCATGGCAAGGTCTTCTCTTATAGTCGGATCTGCCGCCACAACAACGCTGGCTGTGGCTCGGGCAGGTTCGGCACCATAGCAAATTGTTCGAAAAAGCACATAGAGGCGCGTATTTGCCGGTCGAAATCAGAACCGGACGGTCGTCGCGGAGTCTACCGACCGATATACTCGCAACCTTGCTCCGGTTTGTAGGGGGTTGCTGTGCGAAAACGTCGTTGGCCCGGCCTTTGCTCGGGATTAGCCGGTTTCGCAGAGTTTCTCCTTAGGCGCCTGATGGAAAACGTGACGAACGTAGTATGTTCGGTGCTGAATCGTTTTTCCCGAAGACGGCTACCACCAGCAGCACCAACGAAGAGTCACGGGTCAGAGGCACCCCCGGCATGATAGAGCTCGAACAAGAAGATCCGATCCCGCAAGGCGACCTGGCCTTGCAAATCACCGCACTTCCCCGCGAAACCAACGGCTTCGGCGATATTTTCGGCGGTTGGCTGGTCGCACAGATGGACCTGGCCGGCACGGCCATGGCCAGCCGTGTTGCCGGTGGCCGTGTCGCGACCGTCGCCATCGACCGCATGGCGTTTCTGGTGCCGGTGGCTGTCGGCGCGCAATTGTCCTTTTATACCCAGACCCTGGAAATCGGCCGCAGCTCGATCCAGATGATGGTCGAGGTGTGGAGCGACGACCCGCTGTCCAGCGAGTGGCGCAAGGTGACCGAAGCGGTGTTCGTGTTCGTTGCCATCGATGGCAGCGGTCGCACCCGCTCGGTTCCGCCACGCGCACGTTAAACCTCGCGACCGTTTCACGGTCGATAGTCGTCCAAGTTGCTGATCGAGAGTTGTCCCATGAACACGCCCAACGTTGAAGCCGTGAAACTGGATGAACTGAACTGCTGGCGCATCCGCCACGGTCAGGCCGAAGTGCTGGTGGCCCAGCAAGGCGCGCACATCCTCAGTTATCAGGTGGACGGCCAGCCGCCGATCATCTGGCTGAACGACAAGGCCGTGTTCAAGACCGGCCAGAGCATCCGCGCCGGTGTGCCGGTGTGCTGGCCGTGGTTCGGCAAGTTCGAACGCAACCCGCAGAGCGTGCAGGCCATGTACACAGGTGCGCAACCCGCCCCCGCGCACGGGCTGGTGCGGGCAATGGATTGGGAGCTGGGCGGCATCGAATCAGAGGCTGACGGCGTCAAGGTCGAATTCAGGCTGCCCCACCCCGAAGGCGGACTGCCGGGCTGGCCGCATCAGGTCGACCTGACCCTGACCCTGCATTTGTCCGAGCAATTGCAGTTCAGCCTGACCAGCCACAACCGTGGCAACGACACCGTCAGCCTCAGTCAGGCGTTGCACACGTATTTTTCCGTCAGCGATGTGCGCAACGTGCACGTCGCCGGCGTCGATGGCTTGAATTACATCGAGACCCTGGACGACTGGAAGACCTGCACCCAGCAAGGCGACCTGCACTTTGCCGGCGAAACCGACCGCATTTACCTCGACGCCCCGCCGCAATTGAGCATCGTCGACCCGGCCTGGGAGCGGCGCATTGTGCTGACGGCTACCGGCTCGCGCACGGCGGTAATCTGGAACCCGTGGATCGACCGCGCGGCAGCACTGGCCGACATGGACAACGACGGCTGGCAACGCATGCTGTGCATCGAGACGGCGAACGTGATGGACGACATCGTGACCCTCGCGCCGGATTCCAGCCACACCATGGGTGTAAGCGTCGGTTCAAAATCGCTTTAAACCCTAGCGCAAAATAACTGTGGGAGCGGGCTTGCTCGCGAAGGCGTTGTGTCAGACAAATCGATGTAACTGGNCCCGCTCCCACATTGGGTTCTGCGCCAAGTCTTAGAGATCGGACTCTTGCACCACCCGCACCTTGTCCGCTTCCAGCGCATACGCCGCATCGGCCAGGTCGTTGCTGACCTTTTCGATCTTCAGCGTGCCGGTCACCCATAACGGCGTGTAGATATCGTCCAGCTTCAAACCCTTCGGATAGCGCACCAGCACCAGTTGATTCGGTGGCGGTGGCGGCACATGGATGCAGGCGCCCGGGTACGGCACCAGGAAGAACAGCGTGCTGCGCCCCTTGGCGTCGGATTCCAGCGGCACCGGATAACCGCCGATGCGGATGTGTTTGTCATTCATCGACGCCACGGTCTTGGTCGAATACATCACCGCCGGCAAACCTTTGGCCTGCTTCATCCCGCCTTTCTGGGTGAAGGTGCCGGTGGCTTCCGGGGAGTTGTGGTCGATTTCAGGCATGGCCTCGAGGGCTTTCTGGTCCGACTTGGGCATCAGTTCCAGCCAGTCGGTTTCCGGCAGTTCGCTGGCGTGGGCCAGACCGCTGCCCAGCAAAAGGAGAGTCAACAGAAGACGGCGCATGAAGGTGCTCGGTAAAGGATGCTCGAAAAGGGAGGGGACGCTGAATCGCCGAGCATTTTAGCCCTCCCCGCCGGATTGGCGGAGAGGACTTTGTCGCTTTGAATCAGTTCTTTTTGATCAGGCCGTAGATCACCAGCAATACGATGGCGCCAACCAGCGCACCGATGAAACCTGCGCCCTGACCGGCCTGATAGATGCCCAGGGCCTGGCCGCCGTAGGTGGCTGCCAGCGAACCGCCGATACCGAGCAGGATGGTCATGATCCAGCCCATGCTGTCATCGCCCGGTTTCAGGAACCGCGCCAGCAGGCCGACGATGAGGCCGATAAAGATGGTTCCGATAATTCCCATGGCATTTCCCTCTGAATGGTAGATATGCGATGAAGCCTAGCCAGACTTTCGCATCCTGCCATCAGAGAACGGCGGCCCCTTAATGGTTCCGCCTCTGCCAGATGAAACTGTCGTTACTCGGCGATCAGCGCTTCGACCTTGAGGATCTGCTGCTCGAGGGTCGCCTTGTCCTTGCAGCGCAGGTTGGCGTGACCGACCTTGCGCCCGGCCTTGAAGGCCTTGCCGTAATGATGCAGGTGGCAATCGTCGATGGCGATGACCTTCTCGACCGGCGGCACCACACCGATGAAGTTGAGCATCGCGCTCTCGCCGACCTTGGCGGTCGAACCCAGCGGCAGACCGGCAACGGCCCGCAGGTGGTTTTCGAACTGGCTGCACTCGGCGCCTTCGGTGGTCCAGTGCCCGGAGTTGTGCACGCGCGGGGCGATTTCGTTGGCCTTGAGGCCACCGTCGACTTCAAAGAACTCGAACGCCATCACACCGACATAATCCAGCTGCTTGAGCACGCGGCTGGAATAGTCTTCGGCCAGCGCCTGCAGCGGGTGATCGGAGCTGGCGACCGACAGCTTGAGGATGCCGCTGTCGTGGGTGTTGTGCACCAGCGGATAGAACTTCGTCTCGCCATCACGAGCGCGAACAGCGATCAGCGACACTTCACCAGTGAATGGCACGAAGCCTTCCAGCAGGCAAGGCACGCTGCCCAGTTCGGCGAACGTACCGACCACGTCTTCTGGCTTGCGCAGGACTTTCTGGCCCTTGCCGTCGTAACCCAGGGTGCGGGTTTTCAGCACGGCCGGCAGGCCGATCGACGCAACGGCGGCGTCCAGGTCGGCTTGCGACTGGATGTCGGCGAACGCCGGGGTCGGAATCCCCAGGTCCTTGAACATGCTCTTTTCGAACCAGCGGTCGCGGGCGATGCGCAGGGCTTCGGCGCTCGGATAGACCGGCACGAATTGCGAAAGGAACGCCACGGTTTCCGCCGGAACGCTTTCGAACTCGAAGGTCACCAGATCGACTTCATCGGCCAATTGACGCAGATGATCCTGATCGCCGTAATCGGCCCGCAGGTGTTCGCCCAGCGCAGCGGCGCAAGCGTCCGGCGCAGGGTCGAGGAAAGCGAAGTTCATGCCCAGCGGAGTGCCCGCCAGGGCCAACATGCGACCCAACTGGCCGCCACCGATTACACCGATCTTCATCTCAACAACCTCAGGCAATACGTGGGTCTGGATTGTCCAGGACGCTGTCTGTCTGCTCGGCACGGAAGGTTTTCAGTACCGCGTGGAATTGTGGATGCTTGGCGCCCAGGATGCTCGCCGACAACAGCGCGGCGTTGATCGCGCCGGCCTTGCCGATGGCCAGGGTGGCGACCGGAATACCGGCCGGCATCTGCACGATCGACAGCAGCGAGTCGACGCCCGAAAGCATCGCCGACTGCACCGGCACGCCCAGCACCGGCAGGTGGGTCTTGGCCGCACACATGCCTGGCAGGTGGGCTGCGCCACCGGCACCGGCGATGATCACCTCGATGCCGCGGCCTTCAGCCTCTTCGGCGTACTGGAACAGCAGATCCGGGGTGCGGTGGGCAGAAACCACCTTGACCTCGTACGGGATGCCGAGCTTTTCCAGCATATCGGCGGTGTGGCTAAGGGTGGACCAATCGGACTTGGAGCCCATGATCACGCCAACCAGTGCACTCATCGTCGCGCCTCTTCTCTCTGGGCGCCCGCAGGCGCGTCAAAAACAACAAGCCACGCAGGATGCGTGGCTTGTTGTAGGAAAAATGGCCGGACGAACCGGCCGAAGGCCGCGCAGTATACCGCAAAGAAAGCAATAAACAGCCCCCGTTGCGACCATCTGTCATCTGAGCGTAACCACACATTTTGCTGACTCAAGGTTCAGGAATATTGCTTCGTTTTTCACGCGGGATACATGATCAACAGGTCGAATGGAGAGCGTACTCAAACTTCCGAATAACTTCATGTAATAAAAATCAAAACATTCCAAAGAGCCATAACAAGAATTAAATGATATACAACCAAACACGAACTTAAAAACAAAGAAGCCACCAAACAGCCAACAACAAACAACTTATATTGCACAGAAACAAATCCATATTATAAGCACTTCCAAAGCCGCAATGGCAAGACGGCCGGCACCATCACGCTTGCCCATCACACTATCAAGTCAATTGAAATCATCCAAAGGATTCGAACATGGCCAAACAGCCTTTAACATTGAATGTCTTCATCCATGAGGACTTATCGGACGGCAGCAGACGAGACTTGTACAAGACCCATTTTTCCTGGTTTACCGACGAAATCCAGGAACTCTCCGGCCGCAAGCTATTAGTCAATATGTTCACCCCGTCAGAAGCAGAAACCTTGAGTGGATTTGATTATAAAAGACTACCTGCCGCCCGTTCTTTGGACGCTTGGGCAGAAAAGCTAAGAAACCATTTCGGCCACAAGCTTCTGCAAGACGCGCACACTAGATTCAACAAGTATTTATTACTGACCCGCGACAATATAAACCCTGGCACAATGGGAATTGCACAAAGCAAGGGTTACGCGTGTATATCCTCGATAAGAAGCGACATGGTCCCTGCTCACGAAGCAGGCCACATGTTCGGAGCGACTCATGAAGACAGCGAAATCCTGTACAACGGATGGTGGAGCGAAACAATCATGAGGGATGATGACTTCTCACCACTTCGAAGCAACGCCAACCGTTTCAGTGATAAAAATAGAGAGAACATTCGCAATTACCTGGACAAACCGATTGCACAGCGAGCTGTGCCGCGCCCCGAAGACGACGGGGACGACGATTGAGATTGATGCAAACCTGGCGCATCCCACGAGCTCTCGTATTTTAATCAAGCTCACCCGACTTGGCAGAGGCGAAAAACAAGATTCGCCTCTGCTTTCATTCAGTTGCTGCCACTCGCCGCACCGCCTTCGAGCTTGCGCCACAACAACCGCACATTGGCTTTGCGTACCAGCGCGCAGCGATACAGGCGAATCTCCAGCGGCACGTGCCATTGCGGGCCGCCGCAGACAACCAGTTCGCCACGGGCCAGTTCGGCCCGCACGCTCAGTTGCGGAACCCAGGCGATACCAAGGCCTTCCAGCGCCATGCTTTTCAGGCTGTCGGCCATGGCGGTTTCATAAATCGTGGTGAAGCGCAGCTGACGCTGGCGCAGCAAGCCATTCACCGAGCGCCCGAGAAACGCCCCGGCGCTGTACGCCAGCAACGGCACACTGCCCTCGCCTTCCAGATCGAACAGCGGTTTGCCATTGGCATCCGCCGCACACACCGGCAGCATCTCGGTCTGGCCCAGGTGCAGCGACGGAAAGATTTCCGGGTCCATCTGCATGGCCGCGTCCGGGTCATAAAACGCCAGCATCAAGTCGCATCCACCTTCACGCAGCGCGTGCACGGCGTCGCCAACGTTAGTCGCGACCAGCCGGGTGGCGATGTTCAGGCCTTCATTGCGCAGTTGCGCGATCCAGCGCGGGAAGAAGCCGAGTGCCAGCGAGTGCGCCGCCGCGACCTGGATCACTTCGCCCTGCCCGCCTTCGAGGTGATGCAAATGGCGCAGCACTTCACCGAGCTGTTCGACCACCGTGCGCGCGGTGACCAGGAACAATTGCCCCGCCGCCGTCAGCTCGATCGGCGTGCGCGAGCGGTTGACCAGCGTCAGCCCGAGCGCCGCTTCCAGGCTGCGAATCCGCCGACTGAAGGCCGGCTGGGTCACGAAGCGCCGTTCGGCCGCCTGCGAGAAGCTGCGGGTGGCGGCCAGAGCACTGAAGTCCTCCAGCCATTTGCTTTCCAGATTCATCACGTCCTCCCGGACACGCACCAAAACAGGTCACACGTCTGCCGCGCACGCGGCGTCACACGGGCATTATGCCGAATGTGCATAGGGCAGTGTTTAACAGCATTGGCCCAAAAATTCCCACAAGCCTAGCATTCGCAGCGTTCCGGCACAGACCGGGTCCCTATCGAGATGATTTCTATCATGTCCTCCGCTGCATCATTCCGCACAGAAAACGACCTGCTTGGCACCCTCGAAGTCCCTGCTCAAGCGTATTACGGCATCCAGACCCTGCGAGCGGTGAACAACTTCCGTCTCTCGGGCGTTCCGATTTCGCACTACCCGAAGCTGGTTGTCGGTCTGGCAATGGTCAAACAGGCCGCTGCTGACGCCAACCGCGAGCTGGGTCACCTGAGCGAAGCCAAGCACGCTGCCATCAGCGAAGCCTGTGCCCGTCTGATCCGCGGCGATTTCCACGAAGAGTTCGTGGTCGACATGATTCAAGGTGGCGCCGGTACCTCCACCAACATGAACGCCAACGAAGTGATCGCCAACATCGCGCTGGAAGCGATGGGTCACCAGAAAGGCGAATATCAGTACCTGCACCCGAACGACGACGTGAACATGGCGCAGTCGACCAACGACGCCTACCCGACCGCGATCCGCCTGGGTCTGCTGCTGGGTCACGACGCGCTGCTGGCCAGCCTCGACAGCCTGATTCAGGCATTCGCGGCCAAGGGTGAAGAATTCAACCACGTCCTGAAGATGGGTCGTACCCAGCTGCAAGACGCCGTGCCGATGACCCTGGGTCAGGAATTCCGTGCTTTCGCCACCACCATGGGCGAAGACCTGGCCCGTCTGAAGACGCTGGCCCCGGAACTGCTGACCGAAGTGAACCTGGGCGGCACCGCGATCGGCACCGGTATCAACGCCGACCCGCGCTATCAGGCCCTGGCCGTACAGCGTCTGGCGCTGATCAGCGGTCAACCGCTGGTTCCAGCCGCCGACCTGATCGAAGCCACCTCCGACATGGGCGCCTTCGTGCTGTTCTCCGGCATGCTCAAGCGCACCGCGGTCAAGCTGTCGAAGATCTGCAACGACCTGCGCCTGCTGTCCAGCGGCCCGCGCACCGGCATCAACGAAATCAACCTGCCAGCGCGTCAGCCAGGCAGCTCGATCATGCCAGGCAAGGTCAACCCGGTGATCCCGGAAGCCGTGAACCAGGTGGCGTTCCAGGTCATCGGTAACGATCTGGCACTGACCATGGCAGCCGAAGGCGGCCAACTGCAGCTGAACGTGATGGAGCCGCTGATCGCTTTCAAGATCCTCGACTCGATCCGCCTGCTGCAACGCGCCATGGACATGCTGCGCGAGCACTGCATCGTCGGCATCACCGCCAACGAAGCGCGCTGCCGCGAACTGGTCGAACACTCGATCGGTCTGGTCACTGCACTGAACCCGTACATCGGCTATAAAAACGCCACCCGCATCGCCCGTATCGCCCTTGAAAGCGGCCGCGGCGTGCTGGAACTGGTGCGCGAAGAAGGTCTGCTCGACGAAGCCATGCTCGCCGACATCCTGCGCCCGGAAAACATGATTGCTCCGCGTCTGGTTCCGCTCAAAGCCTGAGCCGACGCGTGACTTGTAGCACCGCTCACCAGGTCGAGGGACTAGACACCTCTCACCTTTTGAGGGCTTGGGGATGATTCCCCGAGCCCTTTTTTTTAACTGTTTGCCAGAGAAAAACGTATGTCTGGGAACGGCTTTATGTGGGAGCGGGCTTGCTCGCGAAGGCGTCATATCAGTCGGCATCAATGAACCTGACNCTCCCACAAAAGAGCAGTCCCCATACAAGCCCGACGCCGGTAACGTCGGGTGTTTCAAAGCTTCGTTTCGTCGCTTGCACCACAACCGTGCAGACGGGCGCCGCACTGATCGGTATAGTGCCGCCCCTCTTCGCGTGAGCGGTCGTCGGTAACGAGGCCATAACCCATGCGAAACCCGAACTAATAACAAACCCGCGATATGGATCCGGGACGAACCCTCGCCTCGCCTGTTGTGCCGCGCGCGCACCGGTGTAACGCGATGTTTCTGACCATCCAGCATTTGCTTAAACAATAAACAGCGAGGAAAAATCCATGCTCGAAGTCATCAACGACTTCCTCTCAGGGAAAGTACTGATCGTGCTCATTGTCGGGCTCGGTAGCTACTTCACGATTCGCTCGCGTTTCGTTCAATTGCGCCACTTCTTCCACATGTTCGCGGTGTTCCGCGACAGCCTCAAGGGCAGCGCCGGGCAACTCAGCTCGTTCCAGGCCCTGATGCTCAGCCTCGCCGGCCGCGTCGGTGCAGGCAACATCGCCGGTGTCGGCATCGCCGTGACCCTGGGTGGTCCGGGTGCGGTGTTCTGGATGTGGGTGACCGCACTGGTCGGCATGTCCAGCAGCTTCTTCGAATGTACGCTGGCCCAGGTCTACAAGCGTGCCGATGGCGACGGCCTGTACCGTGGCGGCCCGGCCTACTACATCCAGCACGGCCTGAAGCTCAAAGGCATGGCGGTGGTGTTCTCGATCCTGCTGCTGGTCACCTACGGCTTCGCCTTCATCGGCCTGCAGTCCTACACCGTGACCCACTCGCTGCAAAACGCCTTTGCCTTTGATCCGCAACACACCGGCATCGTCCTGGCAGTGCTGCTGGCCATCACCTTCATCGGCGGCATCAAGCGCATCGCTTCGGTGTCCGACCTGCTGGTGCCGATCAAGACCCTGGCCTACATCGGTGTGACCCTGTACGTGATCGGCACTCAGATCGAACACGTGCCAGCCATGCTGGTCACCATCTTCAAAAGCGCCTTCGGTCTTGACCCGGCTTTCGGCGGCCTGCTCGGCAGCGCGATCGTGATGGGCGTGAAGCGTGGCGTGTTCGCCAACGAAGCGGGCCTGGGCAGTGCGCCGAACGTCGCCGCCGTGGCCGCCGTGAAGCACCCGGGTGCTCAGGGCGTTGTTCAGGCGTTCAGCGTGTTCCTGGACACCTTCGTGATCTGCACCTGCACCGCGCTGCTGATTCTGTTGTCGGGCTTCTACACCCCGGGCTTCGAAGGTGACGGCATCGTCCTGACCCAGAACTCGCTGGCCGCCGTGGTGGGTGACTGGGGCCGCATGTTCGTCAGCGTCGCGCTGTCGCTGTTCGTCTTCACGTGCATCCTCTACAACTACTACCTGGGCGAAAACAGCCTGCAGTTCCTCACCCGCAACCGCGCTGCGCTGATGACGTTCCGCGGTCTGGTGCTGGCGCTGGTGGTCTGGGGTTCGATGCAGGATCTGTCGACCGTGTTCGCCTTCGCCGACATCACCATGACCTGCCTGGCCTTCGTCAACCTGATGGCCCTGGCCCTGCTGTTCAAGGTCGGCATGCGCGTGATGCGCGACTACGACGCGCAGCGCCGCGCCGGCGTCGACCAGCCTGTGTTCGACTCCAGCAAGTTCAGCGACCTGGATCTGGACCTGAAAGCCTGGCCTGCCAACCCGTCGGCCGACACCCAGGCCAACACTCAGCCGCAAGGCATCCCGGCAGCGCAACGCTGACGGGAGAATGACGGGCGCATCCCCTGCGCCCGTCAGTTAAAGTGCAATGCATTACCTGTGGGAGCGGGCTTGCTCGCGAAGACGGTGAATCAGTCGAAACATCTTTA
>NZ_JBQEQB010000032.1:0-59069 GCF_052046055.1 Pseudomonas sp. 22082 | reverse complement strand
CGCTTGTATGTTTAGACTTGAAGGGGTGGGCGGGACTAAAAGCTCGATTCCGACTCTAGCCAGTACGGACCGTGGGAGACTTCTCGTCCCGCCCTTTCTACCTAAAGCGCCGATAAGGAATTCATCGGTAAAACCGACGATAGAGGCAAGCCAGCGCTACGGTAGACCCCGACAAGCTCTTAAACCCTAGCTCCGAGGATTCGTCATGACAATCCTTACCTCGCCAACGGTGATTGGTGTCGATGTGGCCAAGGCCGAAATCGTCGTTTATCGCGAAGATCTGAAAATCATCCAGGCCATCAACAACGACCGCACATCTGTAGGTCATTGGCTGAAGACCCTGCCCGCCCAAAGCTCAATCGCCCTGGAAGCCACTAATCTCTACCACCTGGACACGGCCGAACTGGCCCATGGTATGGGGCATCGGGTTTACATCGTGGACCCTTACCGGGTGAGCCATTACCGCGAAAGCATCGGTCAGCGTGCAAAAACCGACCCTTGTGATGCACGTCTTCTGGCGCGTTATCTAACCAGTGAACAGCATCGGCTGCGGGTCTGGAACCCACCACCGCGGCACTACACAGTGTTGAAAAGTCTGCTTAACAAGCGTGCACAGCTGATGAAGGTCCGAGTCAGTATCAAGCTGAGCTGGTCAACCGAACCTCTTCTTGAAGATCTTTTGGCCGATGGGTTGAAGCATTTCAAACAGCTGGATCAGGCCATTCAGGAGTTGCTTCGTAAAGTCAGCCAAGAAGCCGGAATTAGTGAAAACATCAGACGCTGCAAAGCGATTGAAGGAGTTGGTGAACTCACGGCAACGGGCCTGGCAACTACATACATGCGAGGTGAGTTCGCCAGCGCCGATGCGTTCATCGCCTTTCTGGGAATGGACTTGAAGGCAAAAGACTCAGGTAAGAAACACAGTCCTCGCCACTTGAGCAAAAAAGGTGACGGGGAATTACGGCGTCTTGCACACAATGCAGCTATGGCAGCTTGTCGGTCCCCTGTCTGGAAACCGTTCTATGAGTCCTATCTGGCAAGAGGTCTAGCCAGAACCCAAGCCTTGGTCATCCTCGCCCGCAAGCTTTGCCGGGTGGCATTCGCCCTCATGAAAAACCAGAGCGAATACCAACCGAATTTAAGGTTGCAGGGTTCCCCTGCAACATAGAATCTCCCACATTTGGAATGCATTCACCTGTGGGAGCGAGCCTGCTCGCGAAGGGGTCGGCAAAGGTTCCACAAATAAACCCGCCATCACTGTTTCATTGAGCTGAGTCAAAAGACCGTATCAGACGGATTCGTACCATAGGACATCAAACATTTTTAACGTCCTTTGGGAGCTTCCATGAACAAGTCCTTGCTCAGCGCCTCGCTGTTTGCCCTCGCGCTCGCAGCCCCGCTCGCCCACGCCCACGAAGCCGGCGACATCATCGTTCGTGCCGGTGCGATCACCGTCAACCCGAAGGCCGACAGCTCCAGCGTCAAGGTCGATCAGGGTCCGCTGAGCGGCGCCAACCTGGGCGGCAAGGCGACCATGAGCAGCGACACCCAACTGGGCCTGAACTTCGCCTACATGCTGACCAACAACATCGGTATCGAGCTGTTGGCCGCCTCGCCGTTCGAACATGACGTGAAGCTCAAGGGCACCGCCCTGCCAGCCGCCAACGGCAAACTCGGCACCCTCAAACACCTGCCACCGACCCTGAGCGTCGTCTACTACCCGCTGGACGCGAAATCGGCCTTCCAGCCGTACATCGGCGGCGGCATCAACTACACCTGGATCTACGACGAGCACGTCGGCAGCGAAGCCCAGTCCAACGGTTTCAGCAACTTCAAGGCGAAAAACTCCTGGGGCCTGGCCTGGCAGGTCGGCGCCGACTACATGCTGACCGACAACATCATGCTCAACGCCCAGGTGCGCTACATCGACATCGATACCCGCGCCACCGTCGAAAACAACGCCGTGGCCCCGGGCACCCGTGCACGGGTGAATGTGGACGTTGATCCCTTCATCTACATGGTTGGTCTAGGCTACAAGTTCTAAAGAACGTTCACGTGGTGGTGAATGAGGCTTGGTGGCGGGCAGCTCAGAACTGACGGCGATGTTTCGCAATCGACCGGGGAGCAAGCTCCCTCGCTACAGGAAACCGGTTTGAAACCCGAATTCCGGCCGTGAAAAAGGCGCCTGTCAAAAGGCGCCTTTTTCATGTCCGCGAGAAACTCAGCGGCCGAGCAGACGGGCCAGGCCGACGCTCATCGGCGTTGGCGTCGGGCACTTGAATCGTTCCAGCAGCCGGCTGTTGTTCGCCCGCGAGTGGCGGATGTCACCGGAGCGCGCCGGGCCATAGCTGACGGGCGGCAACTCGCCGACCACCGCTTCGAGCGCGGCCAGCATCTGCTTGAGGTTGGTCGCCTGATTCCAGCCGACGTTCACCGCACCGACGTCCACTTGCGGCGTCTCGATCGCCTGCACCAGCACATCGACCAGGTCTTCGACGTACATGAAATCCCGGGTCTGCTCGCCATCGCCGAACACGGTGATCGGCAGGCCTTTCTGCGCGCGTTCGCTGAAGATGCTGATCACCCCGGAGTACGGCGAGGACGGATCCTGGCGCGGGCCGAAGATGTTGAAGAAACGGAAGATCGCCGGCTCCAGACCGTGCTGGCGGCGGTAGAAATCGAAGTACTGCTCGCCGGCCAGTTTGTCCGACGCGTAAGGCGTCAACGGTGCCTTGGGCGTGTCTTCGTCAATCGACTCGCCTTCGCCATTGTTGCCGTAGACGGCCGCGCTGGAAGCATAAAGCACGCGTTTGACGCCGGCCTCGCGCATGGCTTCGCAGACGTTCAGCGTGCCGATGAAATTGCTCTGGTGGGTTTTCACCGGATCGTCCACCGATGCCTGCACCGAAGCGACGGCGGCGAGGTGTGCGACCGCGCTGCAACCCTGCATTGCCTGTGCGACCAATGCGGCATCGGCCACATCGCCGACGATCAGTTCGACCCTGGGATTATCCAGCGGCAGATTGCTGCGCTTGCCGGTCGACAGGTCATCGAGGATCCGCACCGAATGGCCCTTGGCAAGCAGCGCGTCAGTCAGGTGCGAGCCTATGAAACCGGCACCGCCGGTGATGAGAACAGGGCCTTCAGCCATGACGATAAAACCTATCCAGTAAGCCCGGGAGTGCGGCACGCCAGGCGCGCGGCTTGATCCCGAAGGTGTGCAGAATTTTCTTGCAGGCGAGTACCGCGTGTTGCGGTTCTTCGGCGGCATCCGGCCGCGCGGCGTGGGCCTGGGCGGTCGGCGCTTCGATGGCCAACGGGTGCAGGCTGCGCGCTTCGGAGAGAATCGCCTGACCCAGTGCCAGCGGCGTGGTCGCCTCGTGGCCGGCGTAGTGGTACGTGCCCCACAGCGGCGCGGCGCAATCGAGTTGTTTGAGCACCGAAATGATCACCCGTGCCGCATCGTCGACCGGCGTCGGATTGCCACGGCGGTCATCGGCCAGCAGCAGTTCTTCCGGCTGTTCGGCACGGGCCAGGAAGCGCCCGAGGATCCCCTCCGGGCTGTCGTCGAGCAACCAGCCAAAGCGCAGCAGCACATGTTGCGGGCAAGTGGCGCGAACGCTCTGTTCGATCCGCCACAACGCCTGACCGCGCAGGCCCAATGGCACCGGTTCGTCCTTTTCGCTGTAGGCAGTGGCGCGGGAACCGTCGAACACCCGATAACTGGACGGCTGCACCAGCACGATGTTGTGGTGCTGGCACAGTTCGGCCAGGCGTTCGATGGCGCGTTCCTGCCCGGCCAGACGGCTTTCACTGACGACCTCGGCCTGGAACCAGTCGAAATAGTAGGCAAGGTTGATCAATGCATCGGGACGGGTGTCGTCGAGCAATTGGGTCAGGCTCGCGGCATCCCAGCCGTCTTCGGGCGGGCGGGGGGCGAGGAAACCGATGTCTTCCTCCGCACCGAGGCGAATCAGCGCCTGCCCAAGGGCATTTCCGCCGCCCAGTAACATAAGGCGCATTCGCATAGAGTCAGCAGGCCCAGTCTGATTGGAACGATGGCTTTGGCGACGATGCTTGTGACACCGTCGTCGATAATTGCCGGAATCGTTGCATTTTGCGGGTTTAGTGCGCAACCGTCACCCGTAAAGTGTAGATCCCGAGCGGTACTTGCAACTTCGCCCACCCACCCGCATAACTGGAACCATGAATCTGCCCCTTCCCACGGACGCGGCGCTGGCAGGCTTTCACCCCGCCGTAAGCGCCTGGTTCAGCAGCACCTTCCCGACGGTAACCGCCGCCCAGGCCCGCGCATGGCCGTTGATCCGCCAGCGCCGTTCGACGCTGATCGCCGCGCCCACCGGTTCCGGCAAGACCCTCACCGCGTTCCTCGCCGTGCTCGACGAACTGGTCCACCGCGGCCTGGAAACCCCGGAAGGTCTGCCGGACGAAACCCTGGTGGTCTACATTTCGCCGCTCAAGGCGCTGTCCAACGACATCCGCATCAACTTGCAGAACCCGCTGGCCGGGATTACTGAGCAGCTACGCCAAATGGATCTGCCGGCGCTGGAAATCACCACCGCCGTGCGCACCGGCGACACCCCGCAGAAAGACCGCGCCGCCATGCGCAAGAGCGCGCCGCACATACTGGTGACCACTCCGGAATCGCTCTACGTGCTGCTCGGCTCCGAGTCCGGGCGAAAAATGCTCGGCACCACACGCACGGTGATCGTCGACGAGATCCACGCCATCGCTGCCGGCAAACGCGGCAGTCACCTGGCCTTGAGCCTCGAACGCTTGCAGGCGCTGTGTCCTGAACCACTGACCCGCATCGGTCTGTCGGCCACGCAAAAACCGATCGATGCCGTCGCGCGGTTTCTGGTCGGCCATGAGCGCCGATGCGACATCATCGATATCGGCCACGCGCGTCCACGGGATCTGGGCATCGAAGTGCCGCCGGTGCCGTTGACGGCGGTGATGGCCAACGACGTCTGGGAACTGGTCTACGACCGCCTCGCAGCACTGGCCCGTGAACACCGCACCACGCTGATTTTCGTCAACACCCGACGTCTGGCCGAGCGCCTGAGTCGACACCTCAGCGAACGCCTCGGAAAAGACGCCGTGGCCGCGCACCACGGCAGTCTGGCCAAGGAGTTTCGCCTCGACGCCGAACAACGGCTCAAGCGTGGCGAGCTGCAAGTGCTGATCGCCACCGCCTCGCTGGAGCTGGGGATCGATATCGGCGAAGTCGACCTCGTCTGCCAGATCGCTTCACCGCGCTCGATTGCCGGTTTTCTGCAAAGAGTCGGCCGCTCCGGGCACCAGGTCGGCGGTACGCCCAAGGGCCGCCTGTTCGCCACCACCCGCGACGATTTGATCGAGTGCGCCGCCCTGCTCGACTGCGTGCGCCGGGGTGAACTCGATACGCTGCACATCCCCGAGGCGCCGCTGGATGTGCTGGCGCAGCAGATCATCGCCGAGGTCAGTTGCCAGGAATGGGCCGAAGACGATTTGCTCGCGCTGTTCCGCCGGGCCGAGCCCTACGCCCGCCTTGACGAAAAACATTATCAGGCGCTGCTGGGCATGCTCGCCGAAGGCTACAACGGCCGTCAGGGCATCCGCAGCGCTTATCTGCACCGCGACGCCATCAGCCGAACCCTGCGCGGACGGCGCGGTGCAAGGCTGACGGCAGTCACCAGCGGCGGCACCATCCCCGACAATGCCGACTACAGCGTCTTGCTCGAACCCCAGAGCCTGAACATCGGCAGCGTCAACGAAGACTTCGCCGTGGAAAGCATCGCCGGCGATGTGTTCCAGCTCGGCAACGCCTCTTACCGGATCCTGCGGGTGGAAGCCGGCAAGGTGCGGGTCGAAGACGCCCGGGGCCTGCCGCCGACCATTCCGTTCTGGCTCGGCGAGGCGCCGGGACGCAGCGATGAACTGTCGGCGGCCGTGGCGCGCCTGCACGCGCAGCTCGATCAACTGCTCAGCGCCAGCCCCGGCAACCTGCAACCGGCCCTCGACTGGCTGACCGACACCCTCGGCCTGAACCTGGCCAGCGCCGAGCAACTGGTGGATTACCTGGCCCGCGCCCGCCTCGCCCTCGGTGCCTTGCCGTCGCGCGACACGCTGCTGATGGAGCGGTTTTTCGACGAGTCCGGCGGCACCCAGTTGATCATCCATTCGCCATTCGGCAGCCGAATCAACCGCGCCTGGGGCCTGGCCCTGCGCAAGCGTTTCTGCCGCACCTTCAACTTCGAATTGCAGGCCGCCGCCAGCGAAGACGCGATCGTGCTGTCGCTGTCCACCAGCCACAGTTTCGAACTCGATGAGGTCTGGCGTTACCTGCACAGCAACAGCGCCGAGCACATCCTGATTCAAGCGGTGCTGGATGCGCCGCTGTTCGGCGTGCGCTGGCGCTGGAATGCCGGGGTGGCGCTGGCCCTGCCGCGCTTCACCGGCGGGCGCAAGGTCGCGCCGCAATTGCAGCGGATGAAAAGCGAAGACCTGATCGCCAGTGTGTTTCCCGATCAGATCGCCTGCCTGGAAAACCTCGCCGGTGAACGGGAAATTCCCGAGCATCCGCTGGTGGAACAGACCCTCGACGATTGCCTGCACGAAGCGATGGACAGCGAAGGCTGGCTGCAACTGCTGCGGCGCATGGAGCGCGGCGAAGTGCGCCTGATCGCCCGCGACCTGCCGGCGCCCTCGCCGCTGGCGGCGGAAATCCTCAGCGCCCGCCCCTACACCTTTCTCGACGACGCGCCGCTGGAAGAGCGTCGCACCCAGGCCGTGCTCAACCGCCGCTGGAGCGATCCGCAATCCACCGACGACCTCGGCGCGCTGGACGCCGACGCGATCAACGCCGTGCGCGAAGAAGCCTGGCCGACGCCGAACAGCGCCGATGAAATGCATGAAGCGCTGATGAGCCTGGCCTGCATCAGTGACGGCGAAGTCGAGGCCAATCCGCATTGGCGCGATTGGCTGAATGCTTTGGCCGAAACCGGGCGAGCCTGCCGATTGCAGATCGATCCCGAGCACTCACTGTGGCTGGCGAGAGAACGCCTGACCTGTCTGCAAGCGCTTTATCCACAGGCGCATTCTGAACTGGCCGCGTTGCCCGGTTTCGACGAAGCATGGACCGCCGATGAGGCACTGATCGAAGTGATCCGCGCGCGGCTCGGCGCGTTCGGTCCGCAACCGCTGGTGGCGATTGCCGAGCCGCTGACCCTGATGCCGGCCGCTGTTCATCAAGCCCTCGCTCATCTGGAGCGCGAAGGTTATGTACTGCGCGGCCAGTTCACGCCGGGGTCGACCGTTGAAGAATGGTGCGAACGGCATCTGCTGGCGCGCATTCACCGCTATACGGTCAAGCGTCTGCGCCGGGAAATCGAGCCGGTGGCGTTGCAGGATTTCATGCGGTTTCTGTTCGACTGGCAGCACGTGTCCCCGTCCACCCGTGGTCAGGGCAACACCGTATTGCCGGCGATTGTCGGCCAGTTCGAAGGCTACCCGGCCGCCGCTTCAGCGTGGGACAGCGACCTCCTTCCGGCGCGGCTCAAGGATTATTCACCGAGCTGGCTGGACGATCTGTGCCGCAGCGGCAAACTGGTATGGACGCGCCTCAGCGCCCGGCAAAACAGCAGTGGCACGGCATTGCGCAGCACCCCCATCGTGTTGCTGCCGCGCAGTCAGGTCGGCTTGTGGAGCGCGCTGGCCGAGCAAACGCCGGTCAGCGAACTGTCGCCCAAGACTCGCAAGGTGTTCGACGCGCTGAGCCAGCACGGTGCGTTGTTTTTCGATGAGCTGATTCATGAAGCACACCTGCTGCGCACCGAGCTGGAAATCGCCTTGCAGGAACTGGTCGGCGCCGGGCTGGTGAATGCCGACAGCTTTGCCGGATTGCGGGCGCTGATCACCCCGGCGAGCAAGCGCCAGCAGCGCAGCAGTCGACGCGGGCGCGGGGCATTTGTCGGTGGCATGGACGATGCCGGGCGCTGGGCGCTTTTGCGTCGCGGGCCGGTGGTGGAAAACCGTCAAACGGCGTCGCCCGAAACCCTCGAACACATCGCCATGACCCTGTTACGCCGCTATGGCGTGGTGTTCTGGCGCCTGTTGGAGCGCGAGGCCGATTGGCTGCCGAGCTGGCGCGAACTTCTGCGCACGTTCCATCGACTGGAAGCGCGGGGCGAGATTCGCGGCGGGCGCTTTGTCAGCGGTCTGGCCGGCGAGCAATTCGCCCTGCCCGAGGCAATTGCGCTGCTGCGCGAAGTCCGCCGTCGCCCCCATGACGGCAGCCTGGTCGCGGTGTGCGGCGTCGACCCGCTGAACCTCGCCGGGACCTTGTTGCCGGGGGCGAAAGTGCCGGCGCTGGCGAGCAATCGGCTGGTGTATCGCGATGGGTTGCCGGTCGCTGCCGAGGTCGCGGGCAAGCCGCAATTCTGGGTGGAGCTGGACTCCGCCGCCATGAGCGAAATCCGCAACAAGCTGACCCGTCACTGAGTGCGCGCCTGCTCCGGCAACACCACCGACGAATGCGCCGGCGCCACCTCTTCGTCCTGTCGCTTGGGCAACAGAACCTGCTGTGGATAAGTCTGCGCGAAATGCACCCACGGGCTGTTATCCACAAGCTTTTTCAAGCGCTGATTGAACGCGCGGCTCACCGCGTATTGCCCGCCCGAGACCGTGCGGAATTGCGCGGTCAGCACCACGCCGTTCAGGTCCATTTTCTCCACACCGAACACGTCCAGCGGACCCTGCAGGTTGTACTTGAGGAACGGGTCTTCGCGGATCGAATCCCCCGCCTCGCGGATCAGCTCGATGGCCTTGTCGACATCAGTGTCATAGGTGAACTGCACCGAGAAAAACGCGAACGCAAACTGTCGCGATTGATTGGTCACGGCCTTGATCTGGCCAAACGGTACCGAATGCACGAAGCCCTTGCCGTCACGCAGGCGCAGGGTGCGAATGGTCAGGCCTTCGACCGTGCCGGCATGCCCGGAATCGAGCACCACCCAGTCCCCGATCGACAGGGTGTCTTCGATGATGATGAACAGCCCGGTGATCACGTCCTGCACCAGTTGCTGCGAGCCGAAACCGATGGCCAGGCCGACTACCCCGGCACCGGCCAGCAGCGGCGCGACATTGATCCCGAGATTGGCCATGGTGGTGATCGCGCAGATCACCACCAGGATGATTTTGATCGCGTTGCGCAGCAGCGGCAGGATGGTTTTCACCCGGGTGCTGGGCTGACGCGCCGAGCGTTTGCTGACCGGTGGTTTGAGTGCTTCCTGAATCGCCGTGTCGAGCACCACCCACAACAGCCACGTCACGAGGAAGATCAAGCCGATGCTGCTCAGCGCATTGCTGATCGCCCGACCGACCGTGCTGCTTTGCGCAAAATCGAGCAGCGACACTCCCCAGATCCGCCCGAGAATATCGATGAACGCAATCGCAATGACGATCCGCAGCAAGGCGTGCAACAGGCTGAGAAAGCGTTCCTTGTAGGCACTGCTGCGCTGGATCGCCTCGGCCCTGCGCGACTTGAAAAGATGCTGAAGAATCGTGCTGAGAAACACCGTGCCGATCAGCAGCACCGTGGTGAACAGCGCACATCGCAGGGCCTTTTGATTGTCCTCGCCGATGCCGATCAGATTGACCGCCGAGACCAGCACCATCAGCACGATCGGCCAGTACCAGAGCCCGGAAAAAATCCTCAGGGACTCCTGCAGCGACGGCTGCTTCAGGCGCTGGGCCAGCGGGCGATTGCGGATCAGGTGCGCCACCGGCCGACGCAGGCGAATCACCAGCAGGCCGAAGATGATCGACGCCAGCAGACCGGTGAATACCGCAATGCTGCTGGTGATGTTGCCGCCCAGTTGCCGGGCGATCTGCGGGCTGGTCAGGGCGTCACTCAACGCGGCGAGAAAGCCGATCAGGAACAGCGGTTTCGGGCAGTAGTCGCGGATGATCTGCACGGCGCGGCGCTTGTGGCCGACATTGAACATCACCACCACGCACAACAGCATCGACGTGGAAAATATCCCGCTGCTGGTGGCGTAGGCAAAACACAGCGCCAGCGCTCGCCCCACCGAGGCCGACAGAAAATGGCTGACGTACAGGGTCAGCGGCAGGCAGATCAGCGCGGGCAGCGTGTAGGGCAACAGGTAACCGAGCAGGTCCTGACTGCGCTGGCGGGTGCGCAGCCAGCGCCCTTCCCGCAGTCGCTTGCCCAGTACGCTGCCGAGCACCGTCAACACGGCAAACGTGCCCAGCCACACGCCGGAGAGCATCATGAAATCCCCCGCCACGCTCCAGCCTGAGCGGTTCGAAGGTTGATTGACCAGCCTGTCGACTTCATCCGCCGCCCGATCGGCGCGCAGGCGCCAGGCGTCGACCAGATGCTCGTTGAGATCGAGTTTTTCCTGCACGTCGTCAATGCTGGAACTGATGGCGCCGAGCAGTCCGCCCTGCACGATGGGCTCCGGTTTCGCCGGCTCTTCGCTGGCTGCCGGAACGCCCGGCAGGCTGGCGGCTTGCACTGCATGGCCGCCGAACAACAGCAATGCCCCCAATAGAATCGCGATCCTGAACCTGGTCAAAACGCAGAGCTCCCTTGGTTGAACCTGTAAGGAACTGATCGGTTTTGGCTTGGCAAAGTTCAAGAACGCCTTGAGAGCCGCTCCTTGATCTTTGCGCCGAGATCAAATATCAAATGCCCACCCCTGTATTTTTCCACCCCCACCAAACCCCGACACTGCGCTCCATTCAATCCCCCACCGGAGTGCCGTCATGCCCATTGCCCTACTCGCGCTGACCCTCAGCGCCTTCGCCATCGGGACGACCGAGTTCGTCATCGTTGGCCTGCTTCCCACCATCGGCGCCGATCTCGGCGTCAGCTTGCCGTCCGCCGGTCTGCTGGTCAGTCTCTACGCCCTCGGCGTAGCCATCGGTGCGCCGGTCTTGACCGCCCTCACCGGCAAAGTCCCGCGCAAACTGTTGCTGCTATCGCTGATGGTACTGTTCACCCTCGGCAACCTGCTGGCCTGGCTGGCGCCGAGTTATGAATCGCTGGTATTGGCGCGGATCGTCACGGGTCTGGCCCATGGCGTGTTCTTTTCGATCGGCTCGACCATCGCCACCAGCCTGGTGCCCAAGGAGAAAGCTGCGAGTGCGATTGCGATCATGTTCACCGGCCTGACCGTGGCGCTGGTCACCGGCGTGCCGCTGGGCAAGTTCATCGGTCAGCATTTCGGCTGGCGTGAAACCTTCCTCGCCGTGTCGGCACTCGGCGTGATCGCGTTCATCGGCAGCCTGCTGTACGTGCCGAACAACATTGCCCACAGCAAACCCGCGTCGCTGTTGCAGCAATTGCAGGTGCTCAAGCAACCGCGCCTGCTGCTGGTGTACGCCATGACGGCCATCGGTTACGGCGGTTCGTTCATCGCCTTCACGTTCCTGGCGCCGATTCTTCAGGACCTCTCCGGCTTCAGCGCCAGCACTGTCAGCCTGGTGTTGCTGGTGTACGGAGTGTCGGTGGCGGTCGGCAACCTCTGGGGCGGCAAACTGGCGGACAAACGCGGGCCGATCAGCGCGCTGAAAATCATCTTCGCCCTGCTCGCCGCCGTGCTGTTCGTGCTCACCTTCACCGCCGCCAACCCGTGGCTGGCGCTGGCCACCGTGCTGGTCTGGGGCGCAGTCGCCTTCGGCAACGTGCCGGGCTTGCAGGTGTATGTGGTGCGTCAGGCTGAACATCACACACCGCACGCCGTGGACGTGGCCTCGGGGCTGAACATTGCCGCGTTCAACCTCGGTATTGCCGGTGGCGCGTGGGGTGGTGGTCTGATCGTCGAACACATCGGCCTGATCCACACCGCGTGGATCGGCGGCCTGGTGGTGCTGGTGGCACTGGCCCTGACGGCCTGGAGCGGTCGCCTCGATCGCCTGGGCCCGGTGTACGCCGAACCCGCCGTAGGCTCGACCCGGATCGTCACCGGGCACTGATCCGTAGCAGCCCGACCGTCCGTAATCCCGTCGAAACTTTCCGCGACCGCCCGCAGTCATCCACAGACAGAGGCCGTATGGGGACTTTCGACGGGAGGGCGGCATGGCAACGATTCATATCGGTATTTCAGGCTGGCGTTACGCCCCGTGGCGCGGGGACTTTTACCCGAAGGGGCTGGCTCAGAAACGCGAATTGCAGTTCGCCTCACGGGCGGTCAACAGCATCGAAATCAACGGATCGTTCTACGCCTTGCAGCGGCCTGAACGTTATGCCCAGTGGTACGCCGAAACGCCGGACGATTTCGTGTTCAGCATCAAGGCGCCCCGTTTCATCACCCACATCCGCCGTCTGCGCGATATCGAAAAACCCCTGGCCAATTTTTTCGCCTCCGGGGTGCTGGAACTGAAGGAAAAACTCGGGCCGGTCCTTTGGCAATTCCCGCCCAACTTCACTTTCGACCCCGTGCGTTTCGAAGCCTTTCTCGACCAGTTGCCCCACGACACCCAGGCCGCTGCCGCCCTCGCCCGTCAGCACGACTCACACCTGCACGGCCACGCGAGCCTGAAGGCCTACGGCAAAAAACCGCTGCGCCATGCCGTGGAAATCCGCAACGACAGTTTCATCGATCCCGACTTCGTGCGCCTGCTCAAGCGCTACAACACTGCGCTGGTGATCGCCGACACCGCCGGGAAATGGCCGTACCGCGAAGACCTCACCAGCGATTTCGTCTACCTGCGCCTGCACGGTGCCGAAGAACTTTACGCCAGCGGCTACACCCCAGCTGCGCTGCGACGCTGGGCCGAACGGATTGATGACTGGCACCATGGCCGGCAACCGGGCGACGCCCATTTGATCGCCCCGCGCCTGAAGCCTCGGGCCCGTAAATCCCGTGAGGTTTTCTGCTACTTCGACAACGACATCAAGGTCCGCGCGCCGTTCGATGCCCGCAGCCTGCTGCAGCGCTTCGATCTGGATAAAACACTCGAAACCGTGCCCGGCGAACCGGCTGCCGAGGGGGTACTCGCATGAGCATTCCCGAGCCGCTCGGCTTCACCGACGAGCAGTCCACGGTCATCACCACCGAGCGCCGTTTCACTGTGCTGACGGTAAACACCCACAAGGGTTTCACCGCCCTGAACCGGCGCTTCATCCTGCCGGAATTGCGCGAAGCGGTGCGCAGCGTGTCCGCCGACGTGGTGTTTCTTCAGGAAGTTCACGGCACCCACGAACATCATCCCAAGCGCTACAACAATTGGCCGACGATGCCGCAGTACGAATTTCTCGCCGACAGTCTCTGGCCGCAGTTCGCCTACGGCCGCAACGCCGTGTACCCGGAGGGCGATCATGGCAATGCGGTGCTGTCGAAATTCCAGATCGTGCGCCATGACAACCTCGACGTGTCGATCAGCGGCCACGAAAACCGCGGGCTGCTGCATTGCGTGCTGCGCCTGCCGGGAGACGACCGTGAAGTGCACGCGATCTGCGTCCATCTGGGCCTGCGCGAAAGCCATCGCAACGATCAGTTGGCTCTGCTGAAAAAGCGCCTGGCCGAACTGCCTGAGGATGCGCCGGTGATCGTCGCCGGCGATTTCAACGACTGGCGCCAGCGCGCCGATGCCTTGCTTGAACCCTGCGGTCTGCGTGAGGTGTTCGCTGCGCATCACGGCCGGGCAGCGCGCAGTTTTCCCGCACGTCTGCCATTGCTGCGCCTGGACCGGATCTACGTGCGCAACCTCAAGGCCAGCCAGCCCAAAGTGCTGGCGAACCGTCCCTGGTCACACCTTTCCGACCACGCGCCGCTGTCGGTGGAGATTGAACTATGAGCAGTGCACCGCTGGAGAAATCCGCCGTAGAGCCGGTCAGCATCAACCCACCCGTGCGCCAGCCCGGCACCGTCGATGTCGAGTATCGCTGGCAGGGTAACAACCGCGTCGAGTTGCTGGAAAACGGCGAAGAGTATTTCCCCCGGGTCTTCGAAGCGATGCGCGCAGCGAAAAGCGAAATCCTGCTGGAGACCTTCATCGTCTTCGAAGACAAGGTCGGGAAGGAGTTGCAGGAAATTCTGATCGATGCCGCCCGCCGTGGCGTGCGCACCACCGTCAGCCTCGACGGCTTCGGTTGCGGCGAACTGAGCACCGGTTATCTGGCCGCGCTGAGCGAAGCCGGCGTCCACCTGCAGATCTTCGATCCGGCCCCCAAGCATCTGGGTATTCGCACCAACTGGTTCCGCCGTTTGCACCGCAAGATTGTGGTGGTCGACGGGCTGGTTGCGTTCATCGGCGGGATCAATTTTTCCGGCGATCATCTGGCCGATTTCGGTCCCGAAGCGAAGCAGGATTACTCGGTGGAAATTCAGGGCCCGGCGGTGGCCGACATCCATCATTTCGCCCTGCTGCAAAGCGGCCGTCCGGGACGCGCAAGGTTCTGGTGGCAACGCCGTCGACAGCGGCGCGCCGAGATGGCATTCGATGATCACGACGGTCAGGTGCGTCTGGTGTTCCGCGACAACGATCGCCACCCCACCGATATCGAAGACGTCTATCTGCAGGTGCTGCGACGCGCCCAACGGCGGGTGGTGATCGCCAACGCCTACTTCTTTCCTGGCTACCGCCTGCTGCGCGAGCTCCGCAACGCCGCCCGGCGCGGGGTAGAGGTGCGGCTGATTCTGCAAGGGCAGCCGGACATGCTGGTGGCCAAACTCGCCGCGCGCATGACCTACGACTACCTGCTCAAGGCCGGGGTGCAGATTCACGAATATTGCGAGCGGCCGCTGCACGGCAAAGTGGCACTGGTGGACGAGGAATGGAGCACCGTCGGCTCGAGCAATCTCGATCCGCTGAGCCTGTCGCTGAACCTGGAAGCCAACGTGCTGATCCGCGACCGCGCCTTCAATCGCCACCTGTTCGAACGCCTCGAAGACCTCAGCCACAACCACTGCAAGGCGATGGACGCCACGAAATCGCCACGTGGACGGATCTGGCACATGACCGTGGGCTTTCTGGTGTTTCACTTCCTGCGGCATTTTCCGGCCATGGCCGGTTGGCTGCCGGCGCACAAGCCACGACTCAAACCCTTTTCCCATGCCGCTGGGAGTGATCCTTCATGAGCCATTCCGAAGCCCACGCAGCCGTGCATCCGGCACCGGCGAGCAAGTCCCGCTGGAGTCGCTGGAAACGTCCGCTGACCCTGCTGTTTTTTCTGGCGCTGATCGTCCTGCTGACGATGTTCGCCAGCCGCATCGAATGGGCCGAGGTATTGCAAACCCTTGCCGACTTCAAGGTACGCACGCTGATCATCGCCTCCAGCCTGACCTTGCTGAGCTTTCTGGTGTACGCCAGTTTCGACCTGATCGGCCGTACTTACATTCGTCAGGACCTGACGTGGAAACAGATCCTGCCGGTGGGCGTCATCAGCTATGCGTTCAACCTCAACCTCAGCGCATGGGTCGGCGGGATCGCCATGCGTTATCGGTTGTACTCGCGGCTCGGGGTGAGCAAAAGCAACATCGCCAAAATCCTCGGCCTGAGCCTGGCGACCAACTGGTTCGGCTACATGACCATCGCCGGCGTGGTGTTTGCCAGTGGGCTGGTGCGCATGCCACCGGGCTGGAAGGTCAGCAGCGGCGCGTTGCAGGGCATTGGCGTGTTGCTGCTGTTGGTCAGTGTCGGTTATCTGGTTGCCTGCCAGTTTTCCCGGCGTCGCGAGTGGTCGATTCGCGGGGTGGAAATCAACCTGCCATCGCTGCGCATGGCGGTTCTGCAATTGCTGCTCGGTGCGCTCAACTGGTCGTTAATGGCGGCGGTGATTTTCACCTTGCTGCCGAGCAAGCTCGACTATCCGCTGGTGCTCGGGGTGCTGCTGATCAGTGCGATTGCCGGGGTCATCACCCACATTCCCGCCGGGCTGGGCGTGCTGGAGGCAGTGTTCGTGGCGCTGCTGCAACACGAGGCCTCACGCGGCAGTCTGGTGGCAGGATTGCTGGCCTATCGGGCAATCTATTTCCTGCTGCCGCTGCTGATCACCGTGCTGATGTACCTGGTGGTGGAAGCCAAGGCCAAGGCGTTGCGGATCGAGAAGAAGCCGTCCTGATTTTTTTGTTATGGCTGGTGGCCCCTTCGCGAGCAAGCCCGCTCCCACAGGCAGAACGCGNGGGAGCGGGCTTGCTCGCGAAGGCGTCCGAAGAGACAGCACAAATCATGTGGACTGAATGATGCTCAACCGCTCACCCACCACCATCTCGGTGATCCAGTCGACCAGGATTGAGGTGTAGGCCTGCTGCGAGGTCGGATCGCTCAGGGCATGGTCGGCGCCATCAATGATGCGGTGGGTCAGCGAATGGGTCTGCTGGCACGCGGCGCGGTAACTCATGATGGTCGCGTGGGGCACGTACTCATCGGTTTCCGACTGCACCAGCAGCACGTCCCCGGTGAATTGCGAGCAGGCGTGCAAGGCGCGGTTGCTGTCGGCGCGGATCAGCGTGCTGCGATAATCGCGCAGATCGGCCTTGTCCAGCTCGCGCTTGGGCGTGTGCCATTGCTCGTCGCGGTACAGCGCCGGCACCCGCAGCGCCAGCCAGCGCACCGGGCGCAGCGAGGTGAGGATCGAGGCGAGGTAACCGCCATAGCTGGTGCCCACCACCGCGATGGCCGAAGTATCCAGCGCCGGGTGGGCGAGCAGCCGGTCGTAGGCCGCCAGCAAATCACGCAGATTGTCTTCACGGGTGACCCGGCTCAGCGGAATGCCGGTACCGCCGGTGTGCCCGCGCAGGTCGAACGTCAGACACACACAGCCCAGACCGGCGATGCCTTTGGCCCGTTCCAGATCCCGCTCCTGACTGCCACCCCAGCCGTGTACGAATAACACGCCGGGGACTTTCGATTTGGGACTGAGGAAGGTCCCGCTCATCTGCTCGTCATCAATGTCGATTTGAATGCTTTCGCTTCTAGCCGTCATAGGATTTGACCATCACGTATTTGAGAAGAAAGTCGCTGTTTTCGGCCGGCCCGCGATACACCTCAATGGCATCGGCCGGCAGGGCTTGATCGGTATAGGTTTCCACCGACGACACGCGGATCGCGCGCATCGAGGGATCGTTGACAAAACTTTGCAGCGCCGCCACTTCCGCGCTGCTGGCGCCGCCCATGCGCCAGGACTGCTCGAGCACGCCACTGCGCGGCCGGCCTTCGCTGTCCAGGCCTTGGGCGATGTCGTAATTGCGCCGAGAGGCATAAAAACGCGGATAGGCTTCGTCCGCCGCCCGGTCGAACACCTGCGCCTGCCGGATCGCAAGACGCACGTCGTCGGGCAGATCCAGCGCCAGCAGCTCCTCGTAACTTCCCTGCACCACCAGTAGGTTCGAGCCGCCGTACACCTCTTCGCCGTGGGCGTCCTTGGTCAAGTATTGATCACCGCAGTAACTCAGCACCCTGCCGCCGATGAACGACTGGCCGACGCTGTGGGTAACCACCTGACTCAAGTCCTGCTCCAGCACCACGCCATCGCTGAACAGTTCTCCGGCCTCGGGTCGGGCGAGAATTTCGTCGAACGCATCCAGACTCTTGATCACTTCCTGACCACGCCCGGCACAGGCATGGATCGGCTTGATCCGGATCGGTCCGCTGTACAAAAGATGTTCGGCGGCGGGCCGCGCATCCTCCAGTGCAAAGACGCTGAGCCCGTCCAGCACCACGGTGCGCACCCGTTCGGAAAACAATGGCGACCAGCCTTGCGGCGCATGGGCCTGATGGCTGCGCAAACCGTGGCTGATGGCTTTGGTGCAGATGAAATCGTGCTCGACGAAACCGCCCCACAGATCGTTCGGGCCGCTCACCCCCAGTTCGCGTGCCGCCGCGCCGACGAGGGTCTGGGTCGGCAGCAGATAAATATCCCGGCCGCGATGTTTTTCAGCGTCGTAACTGCCGCCGAACTTGAGGCCGAGGATCTGCGCCAGCCATCGCGCGAGGACCTTGTTGGTCTGCACTTCATGTTGTGGTGCGCCGGGCCGAACCGAATGGGCGACGACCACTTTCCTGCGGGATGTCGGGGTCATGCGTCCCCCTCCAACGGCGGGTTGAATGTAGGTCAGAGGGTGCAGAGATCAGGCCAACCGGGGCTCGCCTGAAACACTCTGAAAATCAGCCACTTGAAAAACCCGTACTGGCACCGCGCCCGTTTCAATCTGCACGACCGCGCTGCAGGGTCCGGCATTTTGCACGACAGATGCGTATTACTTCGCCACGGTCGCCTGCGGACTCACGCCGAATCGCGCGCGATATTCACTCGGCGCCAGCCCGGTGATTTTCTTGAACGTCGCGCGAAAGGCTCCCGGATCCTGATAGCCCACCGTCCACGCAATATGGTCGATGGTGCCGTTGGTGAACTCGAGCATTTCCCGGGCCTTGCCGACCCGCAGGTGCTGGCAGTATTCGGTGGGTTTCAGGCCGGTCGCCGCACGGAACCGGCGCAGAAATGTTCGCTCTTCCAGACCCGCACGTTCGGCCATTGCCGTCAGCGAGACATCGGTCGCGCCGGTGCCCTGCAGCCAATGCTGAACCTGAAGAATCGGCCCGTCGCCATGATTGAGAATCGGCGCAAAATTGCTGCCGCACGCACTGGCGCTGTCGCTGTGCTCCACCACCAGAAACCGCGCGGTGCTGCTGGCGATGCTCGGCCCGAGCAATCGGTCCACCAGCCGCAAACCAAGCTCTGACCAGGCCATCAGCCCCGCCGTCGTTATCAGGTCACCGTCATCGACAATCGGCGTGTCGGCCTTGAGCCTGATCTTCGGGTAACACTCGGCGAAGGCCTTGGCCGAAGTCCAGTGCGTGGTAGCGCTGCGACCATCGAGCAACCCGCTCTCCGCCAGCAGCCACGAGCCGACACAAACCCCGCCAAGCGTCGCGCCACGAGCATGTTGTTCACGCAGCCAGGGCAGCAGCCCGGCCGGCATCTGTGCCGCGGAAAAACCGGCAATGGACGGCGGGATCAACACCGCCAGCAAACCGTTGTCGGCAGCTGGATGACTGTCATGGACCCGTACCGGTGGCCGATCTCCATCGACCTGCCAGTGGCTGATCCGCAGCAGCGGCAGCTGTGTGGACTGGTGTTCGGCGGCGATCCGGTTGGCGACCCCGAACAGGTCGGTCAGGCCATGCACCGCCGCCATTTGCGCCCCGGGATACATCAGCACGCCCAGTTCCGCGACGGTCCTTTCTGCACCCATTGTCAGTTTTCCCCTGTGTATTGTCGGTGCGGCCAATCCTCGAAACCGTGGCCAGCGCCAATACTGAACCCACGCCAACCCACACTTCGAGGACACACCCATGGCCAAGCAAGCGCTCATCGTAGTCGATATCCAGAACGACTACTTCCCCCAAGGCAAGTGGCCGCTGGCCGGTGCCGACGCCGCCGCCGACAACGCCGCCCGGCTGATCGCGGCCTTCCGTGAAGCCGGTGATTCGGTGGTGCATATCCGCCACGAATTCACCTCGCCCGAGGCACCGTTTTTCACCCCGGGCTCCGAAGGCGCGAAACTGCATCCGAAAGTGCTCAACCGCACCGACGAGCCGGTGGTGCTCAAGCACTTCGTCAACTCGTTCCGCGAAACCGAGCTGCAATCGATCCTCGACGAACAAGGCATCAAGGAGCTCGTGGTGGTCGGCAGCATGAGCCACATGTGCGTCGACGGCATCACCCGTGCGGCGGCGGATCTGGGTTACACCGTTACGGTGATCCACGATGCCTGCGCCAGCCGTGACCTGGAATTCAACGGTCTGACCGTGCCCGCCGCCCACGTGCATGCGGCGTTCATGTCGGCGCTGGGCTTTGCCTACGCCAGCGTGGTGTCCACCGACGAATTCCTCGCCGCCAGCCGCTGAGCCCGCTCTGATACAACTGGAAATACCTGCGCCCGCCTAGTTGCGGGCGTTTTTCCGTGGGTCATGAAAATCTCACGCGTGAGCCATTGATGGCATTTTGATTTGGTTGTAGTGTGGCTCACGCGTGAGATGTTCATAACGGAGTCATCGCCATGAAAAGCCGCTCCCCTGCCACCCAGTCAGAGAGCCCAAAGGGAGTGCGCTCGACACCGTCCGCGAAAAAACCGTCGAGCTTCTACATGAAGCAGATGCGCGCGGGCCTGGCTGCCGCCGGTTATGTGAAACACGAAACTTGGGTGCTTCCGGAAAACCGAAGCTTGCTCAAGCAAATGGAGCAACAGCTACGCCAACCGATTCTGGCTGGCTCTTTCATGTCGGAGAATTACATGAGCGCAGGCAACAACTGGAACATCGATAGCCTCTACAACGCTTTCAAGGCGCTGGACGAGGTGGCTTCGCAGGAGATCACGCTGTCTCTGATCCAGAGCTCCGAACCCAGCCTCAAGCTGGAAATGAACGAATTCGGCGGTCTGCCGATTCACATCGCCCTCGCCGGTCAGCAGATCATCGTCGACACCGTGCTGGTGGACATCGATTCGATCACCGACGTGCGCGCCTTCAACGACGCCGTGCTGCGCAGCCGGGAAATGTTCCCGCTGTCGTCGATCGGCATCGAGACCATGCCCAACGGCCAGACCGTCTACAACATGTTCGGTGCACTGAGTGCCGACTCGAGCCTGACCAACGTGGTCACCGAGGTGAAAACCCTGGTCGACAACGTGCAGCGCGCCAGCGAAGCCTTCGAACACTTCTTCAAGTAATCAACAGGGAATATCCAATGACTCAGTCCATCTGGAGCAAGTTGTTCACCGCGCTGCGCGGCGGCGCCAACGAAGTCGGCGAAGCGATCGCCGATCAACAGGCCCTGCGCATCCTCGATCAGGAAATCCGTGACGCCGACAGCGCGCTGTCCAACGCCCGTCGCGAACTGGTCACCATCATGGCCAAGCACAAACTCTCCGCCGACCGCGTGAGCGAATACGAAGCCAAGATCAGGGACCTGGAAGCCAAGGCTGTTTCCGCCCTGAACGCCGGCCGTGAAGACCTGGCGCTGGAAGTCGCCGAAGCGATCTCGACCCTGACCAACGACCTGGGCGTCGAGAAGAAACAAAGCGACGAGTTCGGCACCTACGCCGACAACATGCGCAAGGACATCAACAAGGCCGAAGCGCGGATCAAGAGCCTGCGCCAGCAAGTGGACATGGCCAAGGCCCGTGACAGCGTGCAGAAGGCTCAGGTCAGCGCCTCGATCGCCAGCGGCGGCGCCAACGGCAAGCTGGAAACCGCCGTCGGCACCCTGAACCGTCTGCAAGCCAAGCAGCAGCAACGCGCTGCCGAGCTGAGCGCTGCCGACGAACTGGCCGATGCGTCGACCGGCAACGACCTGGATCGCAAGCTGCGCGAAGCCGGCATCACGCCGAACGAAGGCAGCGCCAACGCCATCCTCGAGCGTCTGAAGCAGAAGTCCGCCCAGTAACGGCGGCGGGAGTAAAGAAGGGCACCGGGTGCCCTTCTTTTTTGCCTGCTCGTTCGCCGCGCGCCCGGTACACTAGCGGCGTTTTTGCAAACGAATACCTCCACCCGCTTCAAGGAATGTACCCATGGGATGGTTCAAAGATTTGCTCGGCACCAGCAACTGGCAGTCGGCCGCGCCGGCGTCCGGGTCTGCCGGCGGCCCCCTCGGACTGGCGCAGGGCAAGGCGATCCGCTTCGACACGACCCTCGGCCTGTTGCTCGACGGCAGCACTTCAGTGCGGGTTCCCGACGCCCAGGCCATCTGGAGTGCCGGCTGGATCGACCTCGGACAGTCGAACAAACTGCATCGCTACTACCTGAACGATGAAGAATTCTGGGTACAGATCCATGTCACGGGCGACGATCAGATCGAATCGGTGACGCTGTTCAATTACGTCAGCTATGTGACGGTCAACAGTGACGCCGAACTGCAGCGCCTGGCCGGACCGAACAGCCTGATCGGCCTGCCGACCTATCGCCACGAAGGTGTCGAATACACCCGTGAATGGGGCACCGAACGCGGCCAGACCGAACTGGTGCCGCTCACCGAACAGGTGGTCAACCCCGACGAGTCGTACACCATCAACCATCACTCGATGCTCTACGCCCGGGAGACCGGCCTGACCGATCGCCGCGAGCTCTTGCTGTTCTCCGTCGAGCAGGACGAAGAAGGCACCGTCAGCCTGAGCACTTCGCTGGGCATCTCGCTGTACACCACTGATTTGAGCACCATCTAAAAGGAAGTTTTCCATGCTGGAAGCGTTGTCCATCTCCCTGAACAAAGCCGCGCTGGTCGGTTTCGTCGCCTACCTGATCGGCGCCGTGCTGCTGTTCATGCTGTTTCAGTTCGTCTACACCCGCATCACGCCGCACAAGGAATTCGAGCTGATCCGTGCTGGCAACAACGCCGCCGCGATCGCACTGTCCGGCGCGATCATCGGCTTCGCGATTCCGGCCAGCAACGTGATCGCTCATTCGATCAACGTCCTCGACTTCATTCTCTGGGCGGTGATCGCGGCCGCGGTGCAATTGCTGGCTTTCCTGGCGACCGGGCTGGTGCTCAAAGGCACGTCCCAGCGCATCGTTAACGGTGAAATCGCCGCCGGCATCTATGTGGCGGCGGTGGCGATCAGCGTCGGCATGCTCAACGCCGCGTGCATGACCCCGTCCTACTGATCGGCAGGAAGCCTGAGATGAAACGAAGCAAGTACGTTCAACTGTCGCTGGCCGCTTCGGTAGCCCTGGCGATTTCCGCTGAAGTGGCCGCCCAGGAGCAGCAACGCAACTTCCAGAGCGTCGAACAATGCGTCGACGCCGAAGTGGCGCCGGATGTCTGCTCGAACGCCTACGTCGCAGCCCTGGCCGAACACCGACGGATCTCCCCGGCCTACGACGACAAGGCTGCCTGCGACGCGGACTTCGCCGCCGACTGGTGTCAGAAAAATTCCGCCGGCCGTTTCGTACCGAAACTCGGTGGCTTCAAAGTGCCGCAGGACGGTGAGCCGGCACAGAACCTCGATGCGATCGCCAATGCCCAGATGCCCGCCGGCGACGCGGCCGCCGTGCAGAGCAATCAGACCAGCACTTCGCACTCGTCCAGCGGTGCAGGCAACGGCTGGCTCACCGGATGGCTGATCGGCAATGCCATGAGCAACAACCGCGCGATCGACTCGCGGCCGGTTTATCGTGAGCGCAATACCCGCCAGACCTACGACACCTCGACGCTGAACCGTCGCATCGAATCGGCGCCGAGCCGCAGCCAGCGGGACTACGACAGCGATTACCGCAAACCGGTCAACGTCGCTGCGTCCACCTCCCGTGGCGGCTTCGGCAGCCAGTCCAGCGCACGCAGTGGTTGGGGCGGCTGGGGCCGTTCGAGCAGCTGACCATGAAGAAGATCCACTGCGCCGAGCGCCACGACTGGAAACAGACCGCCGAGAGCCTCGGCTTTCTGTTTCACACCATCGACGACGAGCCGTACTGGGACGAGCGCGCCTACTACCAGTTCACGCTCGCACAGATCGAAAACGATCTGGAGGATCCGACCACTGAACTGCACGAGATGTGCATGGACCTGGTCGACCGCGTCGTGCACAGCGAAGAACTGCTGGATCGCCTGAGCATTCCGGCGTCGTACTACGACATGATCCGAACGTCCTGGCTGGAAGGTCATCCGCATCTGTACGGGCGTATGGACTTCTCCTACAGCGGCAAGGGCCCGGCGAAGCTGCTCGAACTCAACTACGACACGCCCACCAGCCTTTATGAAGCGGCGGCGTTTCAGTGGGGCTGGCTGGAGCAATGCATCGAGCGCGGGATGCTGCCGCGCCATGCGGACCAGTTCAACAGCATCGACACCCGGCTGCACGAGGCCTTTGCTCAACTGAAACTGAAGCGGCCGTTTTACTTCGCCTCGATGAAAGACTCGGTCGAAGACAAGGGCACCACGGATTACCTGCGGCTGATCGCAGAGAAGGTCGGCATCGAATCGCGGCACATCGACATCGAAGACATCGGCCTGAGCGCTGACGGTCGTTTCGTGGATCTCGAAGATCGCTGGATCCCGCACCTGTTCAAGCTGCACGCCTGGGAGTTCATCTTCCACGAACCGTTCGGCGCGGCGATCGCCGAATGCGACACCCAGTTTTTCGAACCGGCGTGGAAGTCGATTCTTTCCAACAAGGGCGCCCTGCCCCTGCTATGGGAGTTTCACAAGGGCCACCCGAATCTGCTCGCCGCGCACCTCGACCCGAATCCGGGCAGCGCGGTGCCCAAGGGCTGGGTGCGTAAACCGTACTTCTCTCGGGAAGGCGCCAACATCGAGTTACAGACCGCTGAAGGCCTGATCGTCAAAGAGGATGGGCCCTACACCGATGCGCCCTTCATCCTGCAGGAACTTGCCCCTTTGCCGAAGTTCGACGACAGCTACACGCTGATCGGTTCCTGGGTGATCGGCGACCAGGCGGCCGGGATTGGCGTGCGCGAAGACAACAGCCTGATCACCAAGGATTCGAGCCGGTTTTTGCCGCATTTGATTCTTGACTGAAAAACCTGCGGGCATGAAAAAGGCCCGTCGTGTTCAGCGACGGGCCTTTTTTATTCAGCGCGAATTCAGCAGCGAATCAAAATGGTTGTAAATACCAACCAACGATATATCACTCGACAGAAAGCAAGTAAACCCACGTAATAGCTGCATATTGCGAATCATTACTCGTCAAAAACAAATAATCGTAAAGAATATTGTAAATTATTATCCAAAAACCTTTTAATTTGGGCGGGAAATTATACGAAACACTGAGAACCTTGTCGTGCATCGGTGTAGCTCCTGAGCACCCGACGCCTTTCTCATTTACAGCCAGAACGAACACGCCACAGGTGAAACGTCCATACTGCCACGCTGAACTCACACGTAATCTACCATCACAACATCTTGCCCTGATTGCACACCATCGGGTGGTAAAACATCTCCAAAGAGCTGGCAACAGCCCGGACACAATTCCATCAAAGCAAGGCTAATAGCATGAATTTAGACGCAACAAGTTTCACTCCTCAATCGACATCGTTCCAAATGACTTGGGGTACGTCTGTATAGCTCCTCATGACAAATTCACGCTTATCGCGAGGAAAGAAAAAACAAGAAGCTTTAAACTCGCTATAAAAGCACATATCCACCTGAAATAACGGTACGACACCAGCACCAGCACCAGCACCAGTGAACTTTGATATTTCATAATAAAAAATATCTTTATTATCTCCCGCTCCATGCTCCGAAGAAATCATATTAGAAAGCTCGTCAGTAAAGCATCGATTATCAGCCTCAATACGCACAAGAAAAATAGGGATTACCACCACACCTCCGCCCCATATAACTTTCTCGTCGTGGTATAAGACTCCCCTAGCGACCGCTGCGAGGAAATTTCCTATGCGCAGATAGTCAGGCTTAATCTCGACTTGATTCTCAGGTGCATGCCAGTCAGTTTTTGGCAGAGGTTCCAGCTCTTCACTTTTCGGGATAATTTTTAATTGATCAGTCAACAACGGAATCCATGTCAGATCTCTAACGATAGTCCTGACACTTTTTTGGAGATTCAGTAATAACCCTTCATCCCCAGATAAAGCCTTTGCCATCGCTGAAAATAACAAAAGCATGTACTGATCGTCACTAGATTTAGCTGAGTTATGCTTTAGACAAGATGGTACTTTTATCAGATTTACCCTGTAATCCTTCTTACTCTTCTCAGGGAAAAAGCAACGCGGAGGGACATGTTCACGGTTAACGAATGGAACGCCACAAAAATAGCAATACTCCACAATCAAATCCTTTAATGATAGAAGCAGTGACTTTACTTTGAACAAGAACCCACAAAAATAAAATTTGGCGAGACGAATAAGCATCTCGCCAACGTATTTTCAGCTAGAAGCCTTAATGTATGGCGTCGAATACGAAGTAAGCAGAGAATGAATATCTAACTGATGAAACTCAATTCTCTTATGGAGTAGATCATCACTAATCTCATCCAACTCAGATGCATAAAGCTCCATTATAAAAGATTGAAAATTCTTCCTTAGCTGATTTAACTGAGCTCGCCTCATAATCTCAACTTCGTGAGTAAAATTACCGTGATACGACAACAACTTAGGCGGTATTATGAGAATACGCTTACATTCTGCATCACCATAATTCTCTTCAAACCAGCCACAATGACTATTCATCTGGCCTGCTTCATGTTTATTTATCTCAACACGATCAACACCAACTTCATTTTTGCACTCAATCATGATGTATTTATTAGTACCTATACACCAAAGATTATCCGGTCCTTTTTTTATCTCTTTATCTGGTCGCTGACTTACAAAACCCAACGCGACACCTAAGACCTTTACGGCTGCCTCAAATTTCTCGGAGGCCACACCAAAGACCAAGTTATCTAGGAGTCCGCTCACGTACAGTTGCAAGTCTTCATAATCCTTAAACCCCCTCAACCACGTTTTTATCAGGGCATGCCGACTCTCATTAATATAATTAATAGACTTATATTTAATACCAGACTTAGGTTTAAGAAGTTGCGTATTCAAAGTGAATGCTGCACCTTGAGTTTTATTGGAATCAATCTTGCTAATACCATACTGAAATCTTGCGAGTTGCTGGGCATACCAACCCTTTTCGGCCGGCACGCTACCAAACCTATCACAAAGCTCTTGCATTATGGAGCAGGCCCTGGGAATGTTTCCCGCAGCATGCAGACTTTCAGCCTCATACTCTTTTTTTAACAATTCATAAAGTGCATCTTGCTGACCTATCTCTGTAGTCTCGTCCATGCACTCAATATAGAACTCTTTCCAGCTTTCGTCTCTCTGCAGAGATTGGTTCATCAGACTTCGGAGAACCGTACTCGGTTCAATATCATTTTCAAGCTCTTCCCTTGCAAAGGAGGTACTCTGCAAACCAATCTCTATTTGCTTCTTTGTTTGCCCTGAAAAATACTTACTAGTGGCCTGGCTTTTTATAAATTTTGTAAGGTCACCGCCAGTAACCAAAATTACGCTATAGTCTTTTTCACCCCGAACACTTCTCCCCAGCCCCTGCTCTACTTTCTGTGCTATTTTTATGTTGATAATATCGCTATCAACTCGACAATCCTCTTCATACCTATCTAATAAAGAATCAAAATATGGCTTGGAATCCAAAATCAAGACTCGACAGGCATCATCCGGCAGATCGATGCCGTCATACCTATTAGCAAACATAACGGGGGCTGAGTGATCGCCCGCTTTTAAGCCTTGCACATGCTCAAAAATATTTTTCGTGGTTGCGACCTTTGCACCCAGCTTTTCATATTGATTTTTTTTGTGAAAATCAGGAGTAAGGAATACAATTCCAAAGTTAAGACTCGACGGTTTGGCGAGCCAGTTAACGATCATTTCCCGATCCAGAGAGACGTCAATCAGGGAAGGAAGGAGAATCATTTTTTCTCCAGACCACTTCAATTCGGTGTTGGTCAATGGACTTTTAATAGCTTTAACATCAAACCCCAACCCTTTAATCGCAAACGAATCGTCCTGAGTAGTCGCCGACATCAAAATACGTTGCTTTGCCTTTGAGAACGTTCCGAAAGCTTCTATAGGCATTAAAATAGGAGAGATTTCTAAATAGCTGCCAGATACAAATGCCTGACAACTGGTAATATTATCTTTAATCAGCTCCCAGGCAAAGGCAATTTCATTATCACTCTTATACTCCAATAGCAAGGGAGTAAGCTCATCTCTTCTATCAATCCACGCCCAATATGGTATGGGAAGCATTGTGTTGTAACTACCACTTTGAATCTCGAGAAAACTCCCTTCCCCCTGATCTCGCAACTCCTGCTCAAAGACTTGAAGCAATTTTGAATAAAGCGCATGCTCTTTATCAATTTTAATAGTGAGGGATGCTCGTATTGCATCGATACATGCATGTGAATCATCAAGAATCACTGTCCCAGCAGAAATTGACTTATTGAAAAGCCCAAATTTCGTTTTACCATTAAAAAGCTTCTGCACATGAGTGATTAAAATACTCTTGCCTAACTGGAACTCATCTGGGATTTCGTTATCCTTACCGATTTCACAGTATGGTATCCCAAATTTCTTAGCCTCAGCCTTAACTTGCGTTGCTAGATATATATTGGGACAAAGGAACAGACAAGGGTCATTCTCCTCATTTAGCTTAGACTGAAGTATCAACAGACCAATTAGAGTTTTCCCTTCCCCCGTATGAAGCTTTACAATTAAGTCTTTGTCGTTGCGTCGAGAACTATGCCAATCCTGTAATATCGCGACTTGCGACTTCCGTAGCGGACCCGCCTCACTTCGACGATCTAACGAATCGTAAAGTTCTATTGGTTCTATTTTGCGCTCGACAACTTTATTCTTTAATCTTTTCTTGAAGTCAACCATTACCATTCCTTAGCGATGTGATTAAAATCATCACTAATACTAGCCAAATGATATCGCTTGGTCTAGGCTTTTTCTAAGGTAGCAATAGACGCCCTTACGTAGGTAAAACCGGGAGGTGCAGAACCCTAACCGCCCCTCCTTAGAAATCGCGTGGCGTATCCCATCGAAGGCAGATTGCTCCTCAATAGGAAAAATTTATGCCAGAGTCGGCCTTTATTGATAAATACAAGTTCGACGACCCCACTGGAGCCGTCGCCCTGTAATAAGACTTACGGTTACTAATAATTTAAAATACCAACTCATGTAAGGGAGTGGTGAATGCCTTTTCCTCCCACCCTGTCAGTACATCGTGAAACGCTTCACTTAATTGAGATCGAGGGCTACTAGAGGATCGATTAAAATCCTTACCATATCCCTCTTCTAAAGCTTTTGCCGCCTTTTGATCTACCAGACGGATAAGTCGCGTCGTCACTGCACGATCGTTAGCGTTATACTTGGTACGATAATCGTTTGCAGACATCGCAGCCAGATACGAGAAATACCAGCAACGGCTAACTGAACACTTCTCCAGCAGTAACCGGTAAACAGAGCGCATGTCCTCAACAGGAGGTGGTTCAATCTTGCGCTCTTCGGCCTGGGACTCCAAAAACTGCACGCACTCTTCAACCGCAAGATCTCTAGCCAAAATAGAGAGTTGAGACTCCCAGTTCTCCGGCCACTCACCCCGAGAAAGCTTTCGTATATTTTTATACAGATCCAATGTCGCCGAGTTGAACGTCCAAGTAATGCGATGCAAATAGTAACGCGTGTGCTCAGCACTCACATCAAAGGCGCTATCCGGTGTGATATCAGCAATGCCCAGGATTCCTTTCTTCAATAAGCCGATGATCGCGTAGCGTAAACCCGGGGTAGGATCCATTGGCTTTGCAGTGGTCCCGAATGGGGCGAGCCGCCCATTTACATGGTCCATATCACAGCCGCGCACTAATGCGACGAGGTAAACCGCCTCTATTAAAGAAAGATTTCCAGGTTCGAGACTGCTAGAAACCAGATTTGAAAATGAGCTTTTTGCAGATATTAGTCGCTGCTGTGCCTGATGCTGAGTACGTTGCGCGGTCAAACCTGATAGCTGTCGTTTGGCAATATCCAGCACCCGACGCCATGAATCTGAACCACCTTTTGCTTTTGCAGCGATACAGCTAACCAAAGTCTCAAGTTCCGGAAAAAGGTCTAAATCGCGATATACTATCGCGAGATTTCCAAGCGCCGCAGTATAGTCAGGATTAACTTTGATAGCCGATTCGTAGCGTTCACGCGCGTCCTCCAGAAGCCCCTCAACTTGGAGTACATAACCAGAATAGAACAATGCAATACCTGACTCCACTTGTTCAAGAACCAGCTCGCACACCTCTAGAAGATTGATATGACGTTTATGCTCCAGGAGGGCGGCCCCAAAAAGTCCCACCAGCCATTCACCAACATATGATCTCTCTGCCTTCAAACGCTCAAGGACACTACCCAGCAGTAGATTTATAATTTCAGATGAAGCCTCAGAAAGCTCAAAGCCATAATAAATTTCTGATGAGGGCTCCTTCTTCAGCCAGTTGACATAAGCAATCAACGCATTGGCAAACTGCGTTATATGCAACAAATTATCTGACTCTAGCCTTCCCAGCCATGCATCAGAGATATAAGTAAACAATCCCGGAGCATCAAACACAGGCGCGAAAGCCACTAAAGTCTCTATATTTTCTTCTAGCTCATCACCTAATACAACAGCCTCAGCGGCCCTGATGAAGAGCCATTTATTAAACACCTCGCCATCAACACAGGACTCGATAAATGCTGTGTAGCGATCAAGATCAATAGCAAGCGACTCCATCGCTAGAGGGTTTCTGAAAAGGTAGTCAGAAAACAAATCATCGCATCCGGGACCAGCTTCGGATTTCATTCGAACAGAAGCCAGTAGATTGACGATTCTTCTTACTAGAAGCTTATCATCGCTTTCGCACGCCAAAGCTAGCCTAAGTGCGAGTACTGTCATATCTGTAAATCGCTGATCTATAGCCCCTTCACTTGCAACAATAACAACACAATGATCACGAATGGCGACCTCGACCTGTTCATTCAAGCGAGCACAGGCACGTGACAAGACAGCATTATCACCTTGCTGAATACGTTTCAGATCAAGATAGCTGTGTAACAGATCCAACTGGTTCAACCCTACACTGTCCTGCGGCTCCTCCCACTCAGACGCAACCCATTGACTTGTAGACTCCAAAATTTTATCTATCGAGGAGTAATCCTGCAAATAACACGCTGTTTGGAATATTTCTTCGGCATACTCTCCGTTCCACTTCGAGGGAATATTTTCTCGCAAACCGGATAGAACGCTGGAGTCAGTAGCTCCAGCCAATCGACATACGCGCGCATGCCATAGACGCACTACATAATAGTTTGAAAAAAAAGACAGACCTCGCTTAGCAACGGGGAGATGAAGTGCAGCGTTCTGGTAGTAGGGAAATACATCCTTATAAACATAAAAAACCAGGAAATCCGGTTCAGATTCTTGCAAGCATAGCTGCAAAAGAGACGTAACTTTTGATAAAAGCTTGGACTTTTGAGAAGCTGAGAGTTTTCCTTGCTCAGCACTATGTAGCAAAGGCGCACCAAATCCCCCAACCTCAATCAACACGAGGATAGCGATTTCTCCCGAGGTGTCTCCGCAATTACGAGTAGTTAATAGTGTCTTCGCAAGCGCAAAATCCCCATTTACAGCGGCAACCCAGCCATACTTTGCTTTACAAACTGAGTTAGGGCGCCGGACCTGACCGTAGCTAGAGGCCGCCTGTAAAAACTCCCCCGCTGCAAAATGACAATCTCCAACTTCTTCCGGCCTGTCCTCAGCCTCAGTAATAGCGAGATCTAGCCCCCCTCGCCAAGCAGCAATGCACTGCGCCAGCGTTTGCTGAGGAACTTCGTGAGCGCTTTTATCCATGATTTCCCTATTTCCCCTATAAAGCAAATATACTGCCGTCCGAGCCATAGCTTCGACGTAGTCGGCTATGAACCGTGGTACAAAACTGTCCGAGAGCATCTGTTATTCATTAATATCCTTGACGCTTCACTCTGATGAGTCACGGTCAATCGAAGGCAGCGAGGCATCAAGCTTGTCTTGGCTAATTCCGTGCCTATATGCGTTGTACTGCCATTTCAGGAACTGCTCTAACAGGCGGCCATTTTCTGCTTTAAGACGATCGTTTTCGCTTTCAAGTCGTCTAATGCGCTGCTCTGCGATACTCAAGCTGGCAGGCCTTTTGGTCGCGACAAAACCGTTTCTTAGCTGTTCTTTCTTGTGCCCAAAGGCTGCCTTTACTTGGTCATGCGAGCTGAGCGTCTGTCGAGTCGGCCGCCCACCAATCAGAGGCGCAACCGCTTCGCATAGCGCATCCCAACCCAGTTTTCCTTCCCAAGCATCGATCAAGTTAACTAGGATTTCGATGTCCTTGCTGGTCAAGTGCTTAGCCATGATTTCCCCCAAACAGCGAGCGAAGCTCATCAAGAGCTGGCACTTCTGATGGCGATGGCGATGGCGATGGCGATGGCGCTACAAGCTTCGGAGAACCTGAACGGGCAGCCAATTCACGCTTCAGTGCGCTGAACTCTTGATCGTCCCTCAACCGGATTACTGATCCCATCGGAGTATTTGGCGACTCAAGTAACTCGATAAGCTGACTCACCCGTTGCAAGGTTTTTTGTTGATGCTGACTCCATCGATCAGCACCATACATCCCATCTAAAGTGGCCTCTCGTGCCTTTTCCAACTGCATACGAATGCCATCCCGCTGCTGCATCAGGCGCTCCAGCCTTTCCGCGTCTCCCTTGATGCAAACCTGCTCAGTGCAGTTCAAGCAGTCGCGATGCTTCTGGCATGGCAACATGGAGAAATCGTGAACACAGAAGCCATACTCGGTTACGTGAGCAATTCCGTCTCCGACGGCATTCAGGTCAGCAAACGTTACCGGAGCATTAGCCTTTACTTTATCGAGAACACCACCTAATCCAGCCGACCGAGCCAGATCAACGTATTCATCGTCGCTCATGTGGTTGTAAGTGGCGTTTTGATGGACGTTCGCGCGACCTGACCACTTTGCGAGATCAAGCTGGCCGAGGTCGCCCCTTTGAGCAACTGTGTTTAAGAAGTGCCGCAACTGGTGCGAAGTCATGGAAATCTGCGTGCCATCCCGATTGGTGTAACCATGACGACGCCAAATATTGCTTTCTTGGCCTGGGATGTAATTCAGATCTGTAGTAAAGGTGCTTTTGCCCGGAGTCCAAAGCAGCAAAGGACTGGTAGTACGATCAAGGTGCATCTCATGACGGCGGAAGCAGCAGAGTGCTTGCGAGTATCTGATGTGCCGTTCCTTGTTCTTCCAAGGCCAGCCTTCCGGTAGTTGGCTATGAGCAAACCTGTTCAGGAACGCCAAGGTCAAAGGCTCCCCTTTTGCCTTCAGGATCTGATAAGGCTCATAGCCCTTAAAGTACGGACTGATATTCAGATGCTCCACCGACAACCCTAGCGCCATTGCCGCCTGCTCATCTGTTAGCGGATCAAGCTCGCCAACATTTGGACAGTCCACGTGACGATAGAACTTGTCAGGCTGCGTTTCATACCAGGTAGCCAGCCTACGCCCTTCTTCAGACATTTCGGAGAGACGACGCACCGCCTCGACGGCTATCTCTCTCGTCACGGTTGAAACCCACTTGATATCAGCCCCGTAGCCTTTACCGGCATAGAAACGCAGCCCAAGGCGCTCAACACCTTTGGTGTCGATTTCTGAATGCAGGCAGTTCACTGGCAGGTCCTGGATCTCAGTGACACGCGACGGTGCGCACATCAACAACGCAAAGATCGAGGTTGTGAAGCGATCTCGAGGGGATTGAGGATCGTTTGCGAACATTTCCCCCATAAATTCGAGTAAGTGCTGGTCGGGCATTTTATCAGCCCGTTTCTTTTTCCCCTCAACGTCTATCCGATGTATGTCCTTGGGTTTGGAGATCGGGTTCTTCCAAGTGATTGACGCTGCGATAATTTTATTTTCGTTTAGGAATTTAACGAGCTGAACCAAGCTGCTCCCTGCTTGATATGCCGTCGAGCTGTACTCTCGTGCGACCTCCGCAGCTACATCCATCACCTGAATGTCCGTCAGCGTGATATCGGCTCTCCCCTTGACCTGAAGAAGCGCTTTCTCGATGCAACGGATCGCTTTAAATTCATTCTTGAGTTTGCTCGGGTTATGCCCTTGCTGATAGCGCACATAAGATTTGGCGAAAGGAACTATCTCGGGATTCAGAAGTTGGCTTTCGGTAAAGCCCCGGGCCGGCGCACCAATAACCGTAAAATTACCAACCCCCGGCCATGTGTCGCGCCCCCATTCGAGATCAGCCCCGAACACCGTAAGCCTGTCACGACACATCTCGATGAAGTCATTGAGATTGGCTTTGGCATCAAGTAAATGCTTTGGTGTAAACAGGAGGACTTCAGCCACGAGCGACCTCTCCTCGCATTGCATTGCAGCGGCTAACCACATCGCTGACAGCAAGTATCAATCGGTCGTTAACGGAAGCAATTTTTCTGTCTTCCGTCTGCTCTAGCACTCTGTCACGCTCGTTGATCAAGCCATCCAGGACAGCTTCATGCGGACCGTTTAACCAAGGCTGGAAATGATTGCAGGTGTAACAGGCAATAGGTGCTAAGGCGCCGCAAAAGCCAAAGCTGCCGCAGGTGCCCAAATTCACAACGCCGTTGGAGATCCGGCTGCTTGGATTATTTCCTCGCTTTGCGTGTCTCTCAGATGCAACGAGCACGCCTTGAAATGCTTGTGCGATGGGGGCCAGCTGTAAAGCCACCGCCTTATCAATTCTCTCGACAATTTCGGGGATGTTCTTCACGTACACACCAGCATTCTGAATATCGGAATGATCGAGTGCTTCAGCAATGACAAACTCACCTTTCCCTTCACGAGCGAGGTTGGTCCCAAGGGTATAACGGAAACGAATCGGATTCAGATGAACTGGAAAACCTGTTCGCTCGCTAATAACCGCTATCGTTTTCTCAACCCGATCCATAGCGGCCTTTACGAAATGGGTTGGCGCATGCAAGCGATCCCCTTTAAGCTGATCCGTTAGCTCAGCGAGAGTGCCAACATTTTTCATAACCGGAAATAGCGGAAGCTCAGGGATCAACTCAAAGGGAAAGCCCTCCCCGAACCTATCCGAGAATGCTGTGCGAACCACAAATGCCTGCTGCTTCAAAAGCAGCCATAAATCTTCGACTATTGAGAATTTACTGAATTCCGTGCGCCAAGACTGACTCCGCTGCTTAGCTCGTGGAAAGTTGATATAGTATTTTTCGCCGTATTGGTGAGAGTGTGAAAGCAAGTCTTTCAGCTTCAACGCTGTAATTTGCACTCTTCGCCGCCCGGTCATAGCCAGGGTCATTGCGTAGCATGTATCAGTAAGAGATAGAACACTCTCGCTGTAGGCGGCCACAACAGCCGCAATGACACTTTCCATTTCGATATCAGTTAGCGGGCCACTGTCCGGGCACATAGATTGAACCGCATATCCCTTCTCATTCCCCTTGAGTGTCCAATTATCCAGCAGGACTAATGAGTCGTTAGGAATACCTGAATACCCGAGATCAGCCCACTTCTTGATAAATCCTCGTAAAACGCCCAAATACCACTCTGTTTTCACATCCAACGTGGAACGGTAGGAAATCAAAGACTCACTACCGAACGGCGCGTGGGCAATCGTAGATTCTAGATAGTGCTTACTACGAGAGTAGATATTAACCGCATGTGATGCAGAACCCGTCTTGGCATAAAAAGCGAGCACGTGACGGAAGGACAGGTACAAATTGGTGGGAAGGATATCTGCTAACACCGAAACGGGAATGACAATATCTTTATTCAACCTCCAACGCTTATCAACAAGCCGAACATGATATCCATCACGAGAGTAAAACTCTTCGGTAGCACTCACCTGCATTGCAAGTTTGTTCATTCAGTCGCTCCACTTTTCGCGTTACTGAAATGCTTACTTTGGAGTTCAAGCACAGCCTTATTGGCCTGCTCCTTAATACGCCTTCGATTGTAGGTGGCTGCTGTTCCGGAGGTCTCGCTCCAGCCCATGAGGTATGAACGAATCTTTTCTTCTCGCTCAGGCGTCACGCCCTGAATCTCGCAGGTTTTCGAGAAGGAATAGTTCCAATGATGGCGTAGCGAATGAGCGTGAATACCGCTATGGCCTTCAAGGGTATGCTTCAGCTCCCCCATGAATTTACCGAACCCCGCGTTCGACAATGGCAGCCCCTGCGAACCTCCCGGTTTGTGCGTTACAAAGAGATAGCCATGCTTCTTGGCGCCCGACACTTTATTTCGATGACTGAGCACATAGCCACGAATCCGATCCACAAGCTCGGGCATTAACGGGAAGACACGTTCTCGTGTCTTTGCAACTGGCTGATAGGCCCTAGCATCACCCTTGGAGTCTGGGCGCCTAACCACTTTCAATGTGTTCTTCGCAAAATCGATGTCTTCGACTTTCAGATTCAACAGTTCACCGCGACGGAGTCCCGTGATGCGGAGAATGGAGAACATCAAAGCATTGCGCACCTGGACGGCATATTCACGCACTGGATTGCTGTCTGACCCTGGCCTCAAAGCTTCTTCGAGCGTATCAAGCACTGCGTCATCGAGATGCTTTTCCTCCCTACTGATGTTGGACTTATTCGACGTCCTCGGACGGTTGGCTTTGATCTGCGCAACCATTCGCGCAATACCTTCGCGGCCCGAAGTAGATGGCGATAGAAGCTGGTCAGCGAGGAAGCCTAGGTAATCGGCAATCACTGACATACGTGCATATTGGTTGGTTGTGCTAACTGTCTTGGGCCTGCGGGAAATCGAAACGACGTTGCCGTCATTCCCGTCGGTCAACGGTTTCTGCATGAAATCACGCAGAGAATGGACTTCGTGGCTCTGAAGCAGCTCTCCGCGCGAGAAACGCGACTCGACATCAATGCTGTAGTAGCTCTGCCAGGCGTACATGGCCTTGAGCGCATTGAGCGCATTCTGAATTGTGTTCACTGCCAGTGAGCGCCCCCGCATGTGCACAGTAACGTACAACGCAGGGTAGAACAGAGGCATCCCTCCCTCATCGACTAGAACGATAAATCGCTCACCGTTCGAGGATTTAATTCTCCGCGCTGACAGCTCCACGACAGGCTCCTTTCTTTACGTTTTTACAGGGTATTAATTCTTAAGAACTTGCTCAAGATATTTTTAACACCCATAAAAACGCGAAACCCCCGCATCGCGAGGGTCTCAGGCCTAAACTTTACAAAATAGTCTTAGGTAGGAATTAGAACGGAATATCGTCATCGAAGCTGTCGAAATCCGGAGCCGGCTGCGGTGCGGCCTGCTGTGGAGCCGGGGCCGAACGCTGCTGAGGTGCCGACTGCTGCGGACGCGGAGCCTGCTGGCGTGGCGCCTGCTGCTGGTAGTTGTTGCCACCGCCTTGTTGGTCGCCCTGTTGTGGACGGCCGCCGAGCAGTTGCATGGTGCCCTGCATGTCGACCACGATCTCGGTGGTGTAACGCTTGATACCGTCTTTTTCCCACTCACGGGTCTGCAGCTTGCCTTCGATGTAGACCTGCGAACCCTTGCGCAGGTATTCGCCGGCGATTTCGGCAACCTTGCCGAACATCGATACGCGGTGCCACTCGGTCTTCTCGACCTTCTGACCGGTCTGCTTGTCGGTCCACTGCTCGCTGGTCGCCAGACTCAGGTTGGTCACGGCGTTACCGTTGGGCAGGTAGCGTACTTCGGGATCCTGGCCGCAAGTACCGACCAGAATGACTTTGTTAACCCCACGGGCCATAACGTTCTCCTAGGCTTCGCACGCAGTCTGCGCCGGGTTGTTCACCAGGCGTTCGAGAGTGGTGCGATCCATTAATTCGGTGTCCAGTTTGATGTAGATCGCCGCTTCATCAGCGACTATCACTGCATCAGTTACCCCTACGAGGGCCTTGAGACGCTCGACCAGACCCGCTTCGCGGATCGCTTCGGGCGACAGCGGCAGGCGCAGGCTCGTCACGTAGGGAGGTTCGCGCATGGTAACAGCAATGGCCAGCCAAAGTGCAGCCAGCCCGGCACATCCGAGGAACACAACCGACAGACCGCCATGCTGGAACATCCAGCCGCCGAGAATCCCGCCGAGTGCCGAACCGAGGAACTGACTGGTGGAGTACACGCCCATGGCCGTGCCTTTGCCACCTGCCGGTGAAACCTTGCTGATCAGCGACGGCAGCGAAGCTTCCAGCAGATTGAACGCGGTGAAGAACACCACCGTCCCGATCACCAGAGCCCGCAGGCTGTCACCGAACTGCCAGAAGAATAGCTCAGTGAGCATCAGCGTCATCACGGCGCCGAGCAAAACTCGTTTCATTTTGCGTCTCTTCTCGCCGTAGATGATGAACGGAATCATGGCGAAGAAGGAAATCAGCAGTGCGGTGAGGTACACCCACCAGTGCTGCTCCTTGGGCAGACCGGCCTTTTCGACCAGCGCCAGGGGCAGTGCGACGAAGCTCGACATCAACATCGCATGTAACACAAAAATGCCCAGGTCCAGCCGCAGCAGGTCCGGGTGCTTGAGCGTCGGCATCAACGCCTGGCGTGCAACGCCGGATTCGCGGTGGCTCAGCGGCCCGGTGGACTTCGGCACCATGAACATCACGATCACGATCCCGACCAGGGCCATGCCGCCGGTGGCGAGAAACAGGCCGGACAGGCCGAACGCACGGGTCAGCAGCGGGCCGACCACCATGGCCACGGCGAACGACAGGCCGATGGTCATGCCGATCATGGCCATGGCTTTGGTGCGGTGCTGTTCGCGGGTCAGGTCGGAGAGCAGGGCCATGACTGCCGCCGAAATCGCCCCGGCGCCCTGCAGGATCCGCCCGGCAATCACGCCCCAGATCGAATCGGCCTGAGCCGCCAGCACGCTGCCGAGGGCAAAGACGATCAGCCCCAGGTAAATCACCGGACGCCGACCGATGCGGTCGGAAATGATCCCGAACGGAATCTGGAAAATCGCCTGGGTCAGGCCGTAAGCGCCGATCGCCAGCCCGATCAGGGCCGGGGTCGCTCCCGCCAGATCCATGCCGTAGGTCGCCAGTACCGGCAACACCATGAACATGCCAAGCATACGGAAGGCGAACACCAGGGCCAGACCGCTCGCCGCGCGGGTCTCGCTGCCACTCATGCGTTCGCTGTGGGGATCGTGCATGGAAAAACCTCGTGTGAACCGGCGGCGATTCTACCAGTCCCATCGAGAGACGGGGTATATCGCGACGCTTTGACGCGTACAGATGAAACTCTCTTCATGTAAGGCAAAAAACCCTTCACTTGATAGTGTGCATCCATCCAGTATTTGGCCGTATACTCCTGTGTTTTCGACGCCCGCCGAGCGAGGCCATTTTGGACAAGATCCTGATTCGTGGGGCCCGTACCCACAACCTGAAGAACATCGACCTGACCCTGCCACGGGACAAACTGATCGTCATCACCGGCCTGTCCGGATCCGGCAAGTCTTCCCTGGCTTTCGACACGCTGTACGCCGAAGGTCAGCGCCGCTATGTCGAATCCCTGTCGGCCTATGCCCGACAGTTCCTGTCGATGATGGAGAAGCCCGACGTCGACACCATCGAAGGCCTGTCGCCGGCGATCTCCATCGAACAGAAGTCGACCTCGCACAACCCGCGCTCCACGGTCGGCACCATCACCGAAATCTACGACTACCTGCGTCTGCTTTATGCGCGCGTCGGTACGCCACGCTGCCCGGATCACGACATTCCGCTGGAAGCGCAGACCGTCAGCCAGATGGTCGACCTGGTGCTGGCTCAGCCGGAAGGCAGCAAGCTGATGCTGCTGGCGCCGGTGATCCGCGAGCGCAAGGGCGAGCACCTGTCGGTGTTCGAAGAACTGCGTGCCCAGGGCTTCGTCCGGGCCCGGGTCAACGGCCGGCTCTGCGAGCTGGACGAACTGCCGAAGCTGGATAAACAGAAGAAGCACACGATTGAAGTGGTGGTCGACCGCTTCAAGGTCCGCGCCGATCTGCAACAGCGTCTGGCCGAATCCTTCGAAACCGCGCTGAAGCTGGCCGACGGCATCGCTTTGGTGGCGCCGATGGACGACGAGCCGGGCGAAGAGATGATCTTCTCCGCGCGCTTCGCCTGCCCGGTCTGCGGCCACGCGATCAGCGAGCTGGAACCCAAGCTGTTTTCCTTCAACAACCCGGCCGGCGCCTGCCCGACCTGCGATGGTCTGGGGGTGAAGCAGTTTTTCGACATCAAGCGACTGGTCAACGGTGATTTGACCCTGGCCGAAGGCGCGATCCGTGGCTGGGACAGGCGTAACGTCTATTACTTCCAGATGCTCGGCTCACTGGCCGCGCATTACGGCTTCAGTCTGGAGCAGCCGTTCAACGAACTGCCGGCCGATCAGCAGAAGTTCATCCTGCACGGCAGCGGTTCGCAGAACGTCGATTTCAAATACCTCAACGACCGGGGCGACATCGTCAAACGCTCACACCCGTTCGAAGGCATCGTGCCGAACCTTGAGCGCCGCTACCGCGAAACCGAATCGGCCAGCGTGCGTGAAGAACTGGCGAAGTTCCTCAGCACCCAGTCCTGCCCGGACTGCCGTGGCACCCGCCTGCGTCGCGAAGCGCGGCATGTGTGGGTCGGCGAGAAAACCCTGCCGGCGGTGACCAACCTGCCGATAGGCGATGCCTGCGATTACTTCGGGGCGCTGAAGATGACCGGCCGCCGTGGCGAGATCGCCGACAAGATTCTCAAGGAAATCCGCGAGCGCCTGCAGTTTCTGGTTAACGTCGGTCTCGACTACCTGTCGCTGGATCGCAGTGCCGACACTCTGTCTGGCGGTGAAGCGCAGCGGATTCGTCTGGCCAGCCAGATCGGCGCGGGCCTTGTGGGTGTTCTGTACATCCTCGATGAACCGTCGATTGGTCTGCACCAGCGCGACAACGATCGGCTGCTCGGCACCCTCAAGCACCTGCGCGACATCGGCAACACGGTGATTGTGGTCGAACACGACGAAGACGCGATTCGACTGGCCGACTACGTAGTGGATATCGGGCCGGGCGCCGGTGTTCATGGTGGGCAGATCGTCGCTGAAGGCACGCCGGACGAGGTCATGGCGCACCCGGATTCGTTGACCGGTAAATACCTGTCGGGCCGGGTCAAGATCGAGGTGCCGGCCAAGCGCACGCCGCGCAACAAGAAACAGGTGCTGTCGCTCAAGGGCGCGCGGGGCAACAACCTGCGCAACGTCGACCTTGAAATCCCGATCGGCCTGCTGACCTGCGTGACCGGCGTCTCCGGCTCCGGCAAATCGACGCTGATCAACAACACGCTATTCCCGCTGAGTGCCACGGCACTCAATGGCGCGACTACCCTGGAAGCGGCAGCCCACGACAGCATCAAGGGCCTGGAACATCTGGACAAGGTCGTCGACATTGACCAGAGCCCGATCGGCCGCACGCCGCGCTCCAACCCGGCGACCTACACCGGCCTGTTCACGCCGATTCGCGAACTCTTCGCCGGCGTGCCCGAGTCCCGCTCCCGTGGTTACGGGCCGGGGCGTTTCTCGTTCAACGTCAAGGGCGGGCGTTGCGAGGCCTGCCAGGGCGACGGTCTGATCAAGGTGGAAATGCACTTCCTGCCGGACATCTACGTCCCGTGTGACGTGTGCAAGAGCAAGCGCTACAACCGCGAAACCCTGGAGATCAAATACAAGGGCAAGAGCATCCACGAAACCCTCGAGATGACTATCGAGGAAGCGCGGGAGTTCTTCGACGCGGTGCCGGCGCTGGCGCGCAAGCTGCAAACGCTGATGGATGTGGGCCTGTCGTACATCAAGCTCGGGCAGTCGGCCACGACGCTGTCTGGTGGTGAGGCCCAACGGGTCAAGTTGTCCCGCGAACTGTCCAAGCGCGATACCGGCAAAACCCTGTACATCCTCGATGAGCCGACCACCGGTCTGCACTTCGCGGATATCCAGCAACTGCTCGACGTACTGCATCGCCTGCGCGACCACGGCAACACCGTGGTGGTGATCGAGCACAACCTCGACGTGATCAAGACGGCCGACTGGCTGGTGGATCTTGGCCCCGAGGGTGGTTCGAAAGGTGGACAGATCATCGCCACCGGTACGCCGGAGGAAGTGGCCGAGATGAAGCAATCTCACACCGGTCACTATCTCAAGCCGCTGTTGATTCGCGATCGGGCCTGATTGCCGGGCATGAAAAAGCCCCTGTCACTTCGTCAGTGACAGGGGCTTTTTTTGTATCAATTGCAATCAGGACGCGTGGGACTGCAGGTAGTTCTGGATACCGATCAGCTTGATCAGGCCGAGCTGCTTTTCCAGCCAGTAGGTGTGATCTTCCTCGGTGTCATTGAGCTGAACCCGAAGGATCTCGCGGCTGACATAGTCGCCGTGCTGTTCGCACAGTTCGATGCCCTTGCACAGCGCGGCGCGCACCTTGTACTCCAGGCGCAGATCCGCTTCGAGCATGGTTTGCACGGTAGTGCCGACATCCAGATCATCCGGGCGCATGCGCGGGGTGCCTTCAAGCATCAGAATCCGGCGCATCAGCGCATCGGCATGACCGGCCTCTTCTTCCATCTCGTGGTTGATTCGTTCGTAGAGCTTGGTGAATCCCCAGTCCTCATACATCCGCGAGTGAACGAAATATTGGTCACGCGCGGCCAGTTCGCCGGTCAGCAACGTGTTGAGGTAATCGATAACGTCTGGGTGGCCTTGCATCGCCCTACATCTCCCTGCTTGAAAGTCTGTAGTTTGAACCAACCTGACTGGAAGGTCACTCACTTAGCGCAATAAAAGCGAAGATATTCCGAGAAAAGCAGCCTAAATAACGCAAAAACCGCCCAAATGAGGGCGGTTCTGCTTCTCGTTTAGACTTCGTTAAGCTGTACGTTGAGCAGCTTTGCGATTGCTTCTCCGTACGCCGGATCGGCCCTGTAGAAATGCTGCAGCTGACGATCGACGACGTCACTCGACACCCCCGCCATCGCCCCGGCGATGTTGCTGACCAGCAGCGCTTTCTGTTCGTCACTCATCAAGCGGAACAGCGCACCGGCGTGACTGTAGTAGTCAGTGTCTTCACGGTGATCGTAACGATCAGCCGCGCCGCTCTGGGCCAGTGCAGGCTCGGCGTAGTGCGGCGCTTGTTTCGGCGACTCCACGTAGCTGTTCGGCTCGTAGTTAGGCGCCGCGCCACCATTGCTCCCAAAAGCCATCGAACCATCACGCTGGTAAGTATTCACCGGGCTACGCGGAGCGTTCACTGGCAGTTGCTGGTGATTGGTACCTACGCGATAGCGGTGGGCATCGGCGTACGCGAATACCCGACCTTGCAGCATGCGATCTGGCGACAGACCTACGCCAGGCACCATGTTGCTCGGGCCGAACGCGGCTTGCTCGACTTCGGCAAAGTAGTTGAGCGGGTTACGGTTCAGTTCCAGCTCACCCACTTCGATCAGTGGAAACTCCTTTTGCGACCAGGTCTTGGTCACGTCGAACGGGTTCTCATAGTGCGCAGCGGCTTGGGCTTCGGTCATGATCTGGATGCATACGCTCCATTTCGGGAAGTCACCACGCTCGATGGCTTCGAACAGGTCACGCTGTGCGTAATCCGGATCAGTGCCCGCCAGGCGTGCAGCGTCTGCCGGCGCAAGGTTCTTGATCCCTTGCTTGGTCTTGTAGTGCCACTTCACCCAGTGACGCTCGCCCTGAGCACTGATCAGGCTGTAGGTGTGACTGCCGAAACCGTGCATATGGCGATATCCGTCCGGAATACCGCGATCAGAGAACAGAATCGTGACCTGGTGCAGCGCTTCAGGCGAATGCGACCAGAAGTCCCACATCATCTGCGCGCTTTTCAGGTTGCTTTGCGGCAGGCGTTTCTGGGTGTGGATAAAGTCAGGGAATTTCAGTGGATCACGAATGAAGAACACGGGCGTATTGTTGCCAACGATGTCCCAGTTGCCTTCTTCGGTATAGAACTTGAGAGCGAAGCCACGTGGATCGCGCTCGGTGTCAGCCGAGCCACGCTCGCCACCTACAGTGGAGAAGCGCAGGAATGTCGGGGTTTGCTTGCCGACGGCAGAAAACAGTTTGGCGCTGGTGTACTGAGTAATGTCACGGGTGACGGTAAAAGTGCCGTAGGCACCCGACCCCTTGGCGTGTACACGACGCTCAGGAATGTTTTCCCGGTTGAAGTGGGCGAGCTTCTCGATCAAGTGGAAGTCATCGAGCAGCAACGGGCCACGAGGGCCAGCGGAGCGAGAGTTCTGGTTGTCGGCGACAGGTGCGCCACTGGCGGTCGTAAGCGTCTTGTTCTGGCTCATGCGATCTTCATCCTCTATCGGTCTTGAACTGCCGGCTAATCGGCTTGTTGGGGAGTATCGATCATCAATATGACAGCCACAAATTCATTAACTTATGGTCATCAATAGATAAAAACTAACGATCAATCCGCACAAATAGTGCAGACCCAAACAGGGTAGAAGCTTGTACGAACAGCGCATTTCTTACAGGCACAAAAAACCGGGCACTCGGCCCGGTTCTTTGTTTCAGACTGACGTCTTACTCAGCGGATACAGCTTCACCGCCGACAGCACGATCAACCAGTTCGACGTACGCCATAGGCGCGTTGTCGCCAGCGCGGAAACCGCACTTGAGGATGCGCAGGTAGCCACCCTCACGGGTAGCGTAACGCTTGCCCAGGTCGTTGAAGAGCTTACCAACGATAGCTTTCGAACGAGTACGGTCGAAAGCCAGACGACGGTTAGCAACGCTGTCTGTCTTGGCCAGAGTGATCAGCGGCTCGGCAACGCGGCGCAGTTCTTTGGCTTTTGGCAGAGTAGTTTTGATCAGCTCGTGCTCGAACAGCGACACCGCCATGTTTTGGAACATGGCCTTGCGGTGCGAGCTGGTGCGGCTCAGGTGACGCCCACTTTTACGATGACGCATGGTTCATTCCTTACCAAACACTACGTTCGGTGATTACGACGATCAGGCAGTCGCCTTGTCGTCCTTCTTAAGACTTGCAGGCGGCCAGTTGTCGAGGCGCATGCCGAGGGACAGACCGCGGGAGGCCAGAACGTCCTTGATTTCAGTCAAGGATTTCTTGCCCAGGTTCGGAGTCTTCAACAGCTCTACTTCGGTACGCTGAATCAGGTCGCCGATGTAGTAGATGTTTTCCGCCTTAAGGCAGTTAGCCGAACGTACAGTCAGTTCCAGATCGTCAACCGGGCGAAGCAGGATCGGATCGATCTCGTCTTCCTGCTCGACAACCACTGGCTCACTGTCACCTTTGAGGTCGACGAACGCAGCCAACTGCTGTTGCAGGATGGTTGCAGCGCGGCGGATAGCCTCTTCAGGATCCAGGGTACCGTTGGTTTCCAGATCAATAACCAGCTTGTCCAGGTTGGTACGCTGCTCGACACGGGCGTTTTCCACCACGTATGCGATACGGCGAACCGGGCTGAACGAAGAGTCAAGCTGCAAGCGACCGATGCTACGGCTTTCGTCTTCATCGCTCTGACGCGAGTCGGCTGGTTCATAACCACGACCACGAGCTACGGTGAGCTTCATGTTCAGGGCGCCGTTAGACGCCAGGTTAGCGATTACGTGATCGGGATTAACGATCTCGACATCATGATCCAGCTGAATATCGGCAGCGGTAACCACCCCCGAACCCTTCTTCGACAAGGTCAGCGTAACTTCGTCACGACCGTGCAGCTTGATGGCCAGACCTTTAAGGTTCAACAGGATTTCAATTACGTCTTCCTGTACACCTTCGATGGCGCTGTACTCGTGGAGCACACCGTCAATCTCGGCCTCGACTACTGCGCAGCCGGGCATTGAGGACAACAGGATGCGGCGCAGCGCGTTGCCCAGGGTGTGGCCAAAACCACGCTCGAGAGGCTCGAGAGTGATCTTGGCGCGGGTTGGACTGACAACCTGCACATCAATGTGGCGGGGTGTCAGGAACTCATTTACCGAAATCTGCATGGATGCACCTATTTTCTAGCCCTTACTTACTTGGAGTAGAGCTCGACAATCAGGCTTTCGTTGATGTCGGCGGACAGATCACTGCGAGCAGGAACGTTCTTGAAAACGCCCGACTTCTTCTCAGCATCTACCTCTACCCATTCTACGCGACCACGTTGGGCGCACAGCTCGAGAGCTTGGACAATGCGAAGTTGGTTCTTTGCCTTCTCGCGAACAGCAACCACGTCACCAGCACGAACCTGGTAGGACGGAACGTTTACGGTCTGGCCGTTAACGCTGATCGACTTGTGCGATACCAGCTGACGGGATTCGGCACGAGTCGAACCGAAGCCCATACGGTATACAACGTTGTCCAGACGGCATTCGAGCAGTTGCAGCAGGTTTTCACCAGTTGCACCTTTCTTGCTGGCAGCAGCTTTGTAGTAGCCGCTGAACTGACGCTCGAGAACGCCGTAGATACGACGGACCTTCTGCTTTTCGCGCAGTTGGGTGCCGTAATCGGACTGGCGACCGCGGCGTTGGCCGTGGATACCAGGTGCTGCTTCAATGTTGCACTTCGATTCGATCGCGCGCACGCCGCTCTTCAGGAAGAGATCGGTGCCTTCGCGACGAGCGAGTTTGCATTTTGGACCAATGTAACGAGCCATTCTTTACAATCTCCTGGATTACACGCGGCGCTTCTTCGGCGGACGGCACCCGTTGTGCGGGATTGGCGTCACGTCGGTGATGCTGGCGATCTTGTAGCCACAGCCGTTCAAAGCGCGGACTGCGGATTCACGACCTGGACCTGGGCCCTTGACGTTCACGTCGAGGTTTTTCAGGCCGTATTCCAGCGCAGCTTGACCAGCACGCTCAGCAGCTACTTGAGCAGCGAACGGGGTGGACTTGCGGGAACCGCGGAAACCCGAACCACCGGAGGTAGCCCAGGAAAGAGCGTTACCTTGACGGTCGGTGATGGTCACGATGGTGTTGTTAAAAGAGGCATGGATGTGGGCGATGCCATCAACCACTGTCTTTTTAACTTTTTTACGAGGACGAGCAGCAGGTTTTGCCATGATTAAATTCCTGTCGATTCGCTGGGGCGATTACTTGCGGATCGGCTTACGCGGACCTTTACGGGTACGCGCGTTGGTCTTGGTACGCTGACCGCGTACTGGCAGACCACGACGATGACGCAGACCGCGATAGCAACCGAGGTCCATCAAGCGCTTGATTTTCATGTTGATTTCGCGACGCAGGTCACCTTCAGTGGTGAACTTCGCCACTTCGCCACGCAGCTGTTCAATCTGCTCGTCGCTCAGATCCTTGATCTTTGCGGCTGGGTTTACCCCAGTCTCTGCACAGATCTTCTGTGCAGTAGTGCGACCAACACCATAGATGTAGGTCAGCGAGATAACAGTATGCTTGTTATCTGGAATGTTAACGCCTGCAATACGGGCCATTCAGTGGGACTCCAATTGACAGCTACCTACGCCCCGGAAGCCAAGAAATAGGGCGCGAGATAATATCGCTGTAATAACAAATAATCAACCCGGTAGCGCACTAGCTACCGGGCTTGAAGCACAATCACACTCAGCCTTGGCGCTGTTTGTGACGCGGTTCCGCGCTGCAAATTACTCGAACAACACCTTCGCGGCGAATAATCTTGCAGTTACGGCACAGCTTTTTCACCGATGCACGAACTTTCATCACCAACTCCTCGAACCTTATGGGTACTCAGCGCAACATGCCGCTGCCGTAACCCTTCAGGTTGGCTTTCTTCATCAGGGATTCGTACTGGTGCGAAACGAGGTGCGATTGTACTTGGGACATGAAGTCCATCACAACCACGACCACGATCAGCAACGAGGTCCCGCCAAGGTAGAACGGAACGTTTGCTGCAACCACCAGGAACTGGGGCAACAAGCACACGGCCGTCATGTAAAGAGCACCGAACATGGTCAAGCGAGTCAGAACGCCATCAATATAGCGTGCGGACTGCTCACCTGGACGGATGCCCGGAATAAAGGCACCGGACTTCTTCAGGTTTTCCGCTACGTCTTTCGGATTGAACATCAACGCCGTATAGAAGAAGCAGAAGAAAATAATCCCTGCACTAAACAGCAGAATATTCAACGGCTGACCAGGAGCGATCGACTGCGAGATGTCCTGCAACCAGCCCATACCTTCAGACTGACCAAACCAGGCACCCAACGAAGCCGGGAACAGCAAAATGCTGCTCGCGAAAATAGCCGGAATAACACCGGCCATGTTCACCTTCAGCGGCAAGTGGCTTGTCTGCGCAGCAAAAACCTTGCGGCCCTGCTGACGCTTGGCGTAGTGAACAGCGATACGACGCTGACCACGCTCAATGAACACCACGAAACCGATAATCGCTACTGCCAGCAAACCGATGGCAACCAAGGCGAAGATATTGATATCGCCCTGACGCGCAGACTCGAAAGACTGCCCGATTGCTCTCGGAAGACCGGCGACGATACCCGAAAAAATCAACATCGAGATACCGTTGCCTACACCACGCTCAGTAATCTGCTCACCCAGCCACATCATGAACATTGCGCCAGCCACAAACGTGGAGACCGCGACGAAATGGAAGCCAAAGTCACCAGTGAACGCAACGCCCTGCCCCGCCAGACCAATGGACATGCCAATGGCCTGAACGAGAGCGAGGACGACGGTGCCGTAGCGGGTGTACTGGCTGATCTTGCGACGGCCAGCTTCACCTTCCTTCTTCAACTGCTCCAGCTGCGGGCTGACGGCGGTCATCAGTTGCATGATGATCGATGCCGAAATGTACGGCATGATCCCCAGTGCAAAGATGCTCATCCGCTCCAGCGCGCCGCCGGAAAACATGTTGAACAAGCTAAGAATGGTCCCCTCATTCTGTCGAAACAGGTCTGCGAGTCGGTCCGGGTTGATACCTGGAACCGGGATGTGTGCGCCTATTCGGTAGACGATAATCGCCAGGAACAGAAAACGCAGACGAGCCCAAAGTTCAGACATACCGCCTTTGCCGAGCGCAGAGAGAGCACCTTGCTTAGCCATTTATTCCTCGAACTTGCCGCCAGCTGCTTCGATAGCCGCACGCGCACCTTTGGTGGCGCCGATTCCCTTGCCGATAGTGACAGCGCGAGTCACTTCACCGGACAGCATGATTTTCACACGCTGTACGTTGACGTTGATCACGTTGGCATCTTTCAGGGACTGCACGGTGACGATGTCGCCTTCCACTTTAGCCAGCTCGGACAGACGCACTTCTGCGCGGTCCATGGCTTTCAGGGAAACGAAACCGAACTTCGGCAGGCGACGATGCAGCGGCTGTTGACCGCCTTCAAAGCCTGGAGCGATGGTGCCACCGGAGCGGGAAGTCTGACCTTTGTGACCACGGCCACCAGTCTTACCCAAACCACTACCGATACCACGGCCCGGACGATGCTTTTCGCGACGGGAACCCGGCGCTGGACTCAGATCATTGAGTTTCATCGATTAACCCTCGACACGCAGCATGTAGTAAGCCTTGTTGATCATCCCGCGATTCTCGGGAGTATCCTGGACTTCTACAGTGTGACCGATGCGACGCAGACCCAGACCCTTCACGCACAGTTTGTGGTTAGGGATGCGGCCGGTCATGCTTTTGATCAGCGTTACTTTAACGGTAGCCATGATCAGAAGATCTCCTTGACAGTCAGGCCGCGCTTGGCAGCGATGGACTCAGGAGATTGCATAGCTTTCAGACCCTTGAAAGTGGCGTGAACCACGTTTACCGGGTTAGTCGAGCCGTAGCACTTGGCCAGAACGTTCTGAACGCCAGCAACTTCGAGGACAGCACGCATAGCGCCGCCAGCGATGATACCGGTACCTTCAGAAGCAGGCTGCATGTACACCTTCGAAGCGCCGTGAGCGGACTTCATTGCGTACTGCAGAGTGGTGCCGTTCAGATCAACCTGGATCATGTTGCGGCGAGCAGCTTCCATTGCCTTCTGGATCGCAGCAGGCACTTCACGCGACTTGCCACGGCCGAAGCCAACACGCCCTTTACCATCACCAACCACGGTCAACGCGGTGAAAGTGAAGATACGGCCGCCTTTAACGGTTTTGGCTACGCGGTTAACTTGAACCAGCTTCTCGATGTAGCCTTCGTCGCGCTTTTGGTCGTTATTTGACATAACTTAGAACTCCAGCCCAGCTTCACGAGCAGCATCAGCCAGCGCTTTAACGCGGCCGTGGTACTTGAAGCCAGAGCGGTCGAAAGCCACCTGCGAGACGCCAGCGGCCTTAGCACGCGTAGCGACCAGCTGGCCAACCTTAGTGGCCGCGTCGATGTTGCCAGTGGCGCCATCACGCAGTTCTTTATCCAAAGTCGAGGCGCTTGCCAGGACTTTGTTGCCGTCGGCCGAAATGACCTGGGCGTAGATGTGCTGCGAAGAGCGGAACACGCAGAGACGCACGACTTCGAGTTCGTGCATTTTCAGGCGTGCTTTGCGAGCGCGACGCAGTCGAGTAACTTTTTTGTCGGTCATTTGCTATGCCCTACTTCTTCTTGGCTTCTTTACGACGGACGACTTCGTCCGCGTAGCGCACACCTTTGCCTTTGTACGGCTCTGGTGGACGGAAGTCGCGGATCTCGGCGGCCACTTGACCTACCAGCTGCTTGTCGATGCCCTTGATCAGGATATCGGTCTGGCTAGGAGTCTCAGCGGTGATGCCTTCCGGCAGTTCGTAATCCACTGGGTGCGAGAAGCCAAGAGCCAGGTTCAGCACCTGACCTTTTGCTTGCGCTTTGTAACCAACACCGACCAGCTGGAGCTTGCGCTCGAAGCCTTGGCTTACGCCCTGGACCATGTTGTTTACCAACGCACGAGTGGTACCGGCCATTGCGCGAGTCTGTTGATCGCCATTGCGAGCAGCAAAACGCAGCTCACCGGCTTCTTCAACGACTTCAACGGACGAATGGACGTTCAGTTCAAGAGTACCCTTGGCACCCTTCACCGAAAGCTGTTGGCCTGCGAATTTTACTTCGACACCGGCTGGCAGCTTAACGGGGTTCTTAGCGACGCGAGACATGCTTATCCCCCCTTAGAACACAGTGCAAAGAACTTCGCCGCCGACACCGGCAGCGCGCGCAGCACGATCAGTCATCACACCTTTGTTGGTGGAGACGATAGACACACCGAGGCCGCCACGTACTTTTGGCAGATCTTCGACGGACTTGTACTGACGCAGGCCTGGACGGCTAACGCGCTTCACTTCCTCGATGACCGGACGGCCTTCGAAGTATTTCAGCTCGATGGACAGCAGCGGCTTGGTTTCGCTGCTGATCTGATAACCCGCGATGTAACCTTCGTCCTTCAGGACTTTTGCTACAGCCACCTTCAACGTGGAAGACGGCATGCTTACGACGGACTTTTCAGCCATCTGGGCATTACGGATTCGAGTTAGCATGTCCGCTAACGGGTCCTGCATACTCATGGGCTAGACGCTCCTAATACAGAAAAATTAGCCTTGCGGCTACTACTTGTCGCCGAGGAATTCCGGGCGTAAAAAACACGGGCTCAGGCGAGCCGGTCATTCTAGACACACCCCAGAAATGAATCAAGCCCCAAAAGGGGCTTGATTCAAGTTCAAGGCCACCGATGGTCAGGTTCTTGCGACCCCGACCATCAAGGCTTTGACAGCAATTACCAGCTGGCTTTAACCAGACCTGGTACGTCACCACGCATTGCCGCTTCACGCAGTTTGTTACGGCCGAGGCCGAACTTGCGGTAAACGCCGTGCGGACGACCGGTCAGACGGCAACGGTTACGCATGCGCGAAGCGCTTGCGTCACGCGGTTGCTTCTGCAGAGCTACGGTAGCTTCCCAACGCGCTTCTGGACTTGCGTTCAGATCGACGATGATAGCTTTCAGCGCTGCACGCTTGACGGCGTATTTGGCAACGGTGAGCTGACGTTTCAGCTCACGGTTTTTCATGCTCTTCTTGGCCATTTTCCTACTCCAATCAGTTGCGGAACGGGAATTTGAAAGCACGCAGCAGAGCGCGGCCTTCGTCATCGTTCTTAGCAGTGGTGGTCAGGGTAATGTCCAGACCGCGGAGAGCATCGATCTTGTCGTAGTCGATTTCCGGGAAAATGATCTGCTCTTTCACGCCCATGCTGTAGTTGCCACGACCATCAAAGGACTTGGCATTCAGGCCGCGGAAGTCACGAACCCGAGGCAGGGAGATCGACAGCAGACGATCCAGGAACTCGTACATACGCTCACGGCGCAGGGTCACTTTGACGCCGATCGGCCAACCTTCACGGACTTTAAAGCCAGCGATGGATTTGCGAGCGTAGGTCACAACGACTTTCTGGCCGGTGATCTTTTCCAGGTCAGCAACAGCGTGCTCGATGACTTTTTTGTCGCCGATCGCTTCGCCCAGACCCATGTTCAGGGTGATCTTGGTAACGCGCGGAACTTCCATCACGTTCGAAAGCTTAAGTTCTTCCTTAAGTTTCGGAGCGATTTCCTTCCGGTAAATCTCTTTTAGTCGTGCCATGGTCTTCTACCTAGCAGTGTTCAAGCATCAACCGCTTTTTGGGTCGACTTGAAGACACGAATTTTCTTACCGTCTTCTACTTTGAAACCAACGCGGTCAGCCTTGTTGGTTTCGCCGTTGAAGATGGCGACGTTGGAAGCGTGCAGTGGCGCTTCTTTCTCGACGATACCGCCCTGTACGCCCGACATCGGGTTAGGCTTGGTATGACGCTTGACCAGGTTCAGACCACCAACAACCAGACGGTTGTCAGCAAGAACCTTCAGCACCTTACCGCGCTTACCTTTGTCTTTGCCGGCGATCACGATGATCTCGTCGTCACGACGAATCTTTTGCATGTCGGATCTCCTTACAGCACTTCTGGGGCGAGCGAGACGATCTTCATGAACTTCTCGGTACGAAGTTCACGGGTCACTGGCCCAAAGATACGGGTGCCGATCGGCTCTTGCTTGTTGTTCAGAAGAACAGCAGCGTTGCCATCAAAGCGGATAATGGAGCCATCAGCACGACGTACGCCGTGACGAGTGCGGACTACAACAGCAGTCATCACTTGGCCTTTTTTCACCTTACCGCGAGGAATTGCTTCCTTCACGGTAACTTTGATGATGTCACCGATACCAGCGTAACGACGATGGGAGCCACCCAGCACCTTGATGCACATAACACGGCGAGCGCCGCTGTTATCGGCCACATCGAGCATGGATTGAGTCTGAATCATATAATTTCTCCGACCCCTAGCCCTTAGACTTCCACAGCGCGTTCGAGAACATCAACCAGCGCCCAAGACTTGGTCTTGGCCATCGGACGAGTTTCACGAATAGTGACTTTGTCGCCGATGTGGCACTGATTGGTTTCGTCGTGCGCGTGCAGCTTAGTCGAACGCTTAACGTATTTACCGTAGATCGGGTGCTTAACGCGACGCTCGATCAGAACGGTGATGGTTTTGTCCATCTTGTCGCTGACAACACGGCCAGTCAGCGTACGGACAGTTTTTTCGGCTTCAGCCATGATCACTTACCTGCCTGCTGGTTGAGCACAGTCTTCACGCGAGCAATGTCACGCTTAACTTGCGAGAGCAGATGAGACTGCCCCAACTGGCCAGTTGCTTTCTGCATGCGCAGATTGAACTGGTCGCGCAGCAAGCCGAGCAGTTGCTCGTTCAGCTGCTGTGCGGATTTTTCACGAAGTTCATTCGCTTTCATCACATCACCGTCCGTTTAACAAAGGAGGTGGCGAGCGGCAGCTTTGCAGCAGCCAGGGCGAAAGCCTCACGCGCCAGCTCTTCAGAAACACCCTCGATTTCATACAGGACTTTGCCTGGCTGAATCTGGGCAACCCAGTACTCCACGTTACCCTTACCTTTACCCATACGAACCTCGAGAGGCTTCTTGGAGATCGGCTTGTCCGGGAATACACGGATCCAGATCTTGCCGCCACGTTTTACGTGACGGGTCAGTGCACGACGCGCTGACTCGATCTGACGAGCGGTGAGACGACCACGAGCTACAGACTTCAGCGCGAACTCGCCGAAGCTGACTTTGCTACCGCGCAGTGCCAGACCACGGTTGTGGCCGGTCATCTGCTTGCGGAACTTCGTACGCTTAGGTTGCAACATTTGGCGTACCCCTTACTTAGCAGCTTTTTTACGAGGCGCTGGTGCTTGTGGCTTCAGCTCTTCTTGGCGACCACCAATTACTTCGCCTTTGAAGATCCAAACCTTTACACCGATCACACCGTAAGTGGTGTGAGCTTCGTAGTTGGCATAGTCGATGTCGGCACGCAGGGTGTGCAGTGGCACACGACCTTCGCGATACCATTCAGTACGTGCGATTTCAGCACCGCCGAGACGACCGCTCACTTGGATTTTGATGCCTTTGGCACCAATGCGCATGGCGTTCTGTACAGCGCGCTTCATGGCGCGACGGAACATTACACGACGCTCCAGCTGCTGAGCTACGCTCTGCGCAACCAGCATACCGTCGAGCTCCGGCTTGCGGATCTCTTCGATATTGATGTGCACAGGCACACCCATTTGCTTGGTCAGGTCCTGACGCAGTTTCTCAACATCTTCACCTTTCTTCCCGATAACAATACCTGGACGAGCGGTGTGGATGGTGATGCGTGCAGTTTGAGCCGGACGATGGATATCGATACGGCTTACGGACGCGCTTTTTAGTTTGTCTTGGAGGTATTCACGCACCTTCAGATCAGCGAACAAGTAGTCCGCATAAGTCCGACCGTCTGCGTACCAGACGGAGGTGTGCTCCTTGACGATTCCCAGGCGAATGCCAATGGGATGTACTTTCTGACCCATCTCTTCGACTCCGTTACTTGTCAGCAACCTTGACAGTGATATGGCAAGACCGCTTGACGATGCGATCAGCACGGCCTTTGGCACGTGGCATGATGCGCTTCAGCGAACGCCCTTCGTTGACGAAAACGGTGCTGACCTTCAGGTCATCAACGTCTGCGCCTTCGTTATGCTCGGCGTTGGCTACGGCCGACTCCAGCACTTTTTTCATGATCTCGGCGGCTTTCTTACTGCTGAAAGCCAACAGGTTGAGCGCTTCGCCCACCTTCTTCCCGCGGATCTGGTCGGCGACCAAGCGGGCTTTCTGGGCGGAGATTCGAGCGCCCGACAACTTAGCGGCTACTTCCATTTCCTTACCCCTTAACGCTTGGCTTTCTTGTCTGCCACGTGCCCGCGATAGTTGCGGGTACCGGCGAACTCGCCCAGTTTGTGGCCGACCATGTCTTCGTTAACGAGAACTGGGACGTGCTGACGACCGTTGTGTACTGCGATGGTCAGACCGACCATTTGTGGCAGGATCATCGAACGACGCGACCAAGTCTTAATTGGTTTGCGATCGTTCTTTTCCGCCGCCACTTCGATCTTCTTCAGTAGGTGAAGATCAATAAAAGGACCTTTTTTCAGAGAACGTGGCACTGTCGTATCCCTCTATTTACTTGCGACGACGGACGATCATTTTGTCGGTACGCTTATTACCACGAGTCTTCGCGCCCTTAGTCGGGAAGCCCCATGGCGATACCGGATGACGACCACCAGAGGTACGACCTTCACCACCACCATGTGGGTGGTCAACCGGGTTCATGGCAACACCACGAACGGTTGGGCGAACGCCACGCCAGCGCTTGGCACCAGCTTTACCCAGCGAACGCAGGCTGTGCTCGGAGTTCGAGACTTCGCCCAGGGTCGCACGGCACTCAGCCAGTACTTTACGCATTTCACCGGAACGCAGACGCAGGGTCACGTAAACGCCTTCACGAGCGATCAGCTGAGCCGAAGCGCCAGCGGAACGAGCGATTTGCGCGCCTTTACCTGGCTTCAGTTCGATGCCGTGTACGGTGCTACCAACTGGAATGTTGCGCAGTTGCAGAGCGTTGCCCGGCTTGATCGGTGCCAGAGCACCTGCGATCAGCTGGTCGCCAGCGCTCACGCCTTTAGGGGCGATGATGTAGCGACGCTCGCCATCTGCGTACAGCAGCAGAGCGATGTGAGCAGTACGGTTTGGATCGTATTCGATACGCTCGACAGTGGCAGCGATGCCATCTTTGTCATTGCGACGGAAGTCGACCAGACGATAATGCTGCTTATGACCACCACCGATGTGACGAGTGGTAATACGGCCATTGTTGTTACGACCACCAGACTTCGATTTTTTCTCGAGCAGCGGTGCGTGAGGAGCGCCTTTATGCAGCTCCTGGTTGACCACCTTGACCACAAACCGGCGGCCAGGGGAAGTCGGTTTGCATTTAACGATTGCCATGATGCACCCCTTCCTTACTCAGCACTGCTGCTGAAATCGAGATCTTGGCCTGGCTGAAGGGAGATAACTGCCTTCTTCCAGTCATTACGCTTGCCCAGACCGCGAGCGGTGCGCTTGCTCTTACCCAGAACATTCAGGGTAGTAACACGCTCAACCTTCACGCTGAACAGGCTTTCGACGGCCTTCTTGATTTCCAGCTTGGTTGCATCAGTAGCAACCTTGAAAACGAACTGGCCTTTCTTGTCTGCCAGAACCGTAGCCTTCTCGGAAACGTGCGGGCCAAGCAGAACTTTAAATACGCGTTCCTGGTTCATCCCAGCAGCTCCTCGAATTTCTTCACGGCCGACACGGTGATCAACACCTTGTCGTATGCGATCAGACTAACTGGATCGGAACCTTGCACGTCACGTACATCTACGTGCGGCAGGTTGCGAGCAGCCAGGTACAGGTTCTGATCAACAGCATCCGACACGATCAGAACATCGGTCAGGCTCATGTTGTTCAGTTTGCCCAGCAGGTCTTTGGTTTTCGGAGTTTCAACTGCGAAATCCTGAACCACGACCAGACGATCAGTACGCACCAGCTCAGCAAGGATGGAACGCATTGCTGCGCGATACATCTTCTTGTTCAGCTTCTGGGAGTGATCCTGTGGACGAGCTGCAAAGGTGGTGCCGCCGCCGCGCCAGATTGGGCTGCGGATAGTACCGGCACGAGCACGGCCAGTACCTTTCTGACGCCATGGGCGCTTGCCGCCACCACGAACGTCGGAACGGGTCTTCTGCTGCTTGCTACCCTGACGGCCGCCAGCCATGTAGGCCACGACTGCTTGGTGAACCAGCGTCTCGTTGAACTCGCCGCCAAATGTCAGTTCGGAAACTTCGATCGCTTGAGCGTCATTTACATTTAATTGCATGTCAGCTTCCCCTTAACCGCGAGCCTTGGCTGCCGGACGTACAACCAGGTTGCCGCCAGTAGCGCCAGGTACAGCGCCCTTGACCAACAACAGATTGCGTTCAGCGTCCACGCGCACTACTTCCAGGGACTGCACGGTCACGCGCTCAGCGCCCATATGACCGGACATTTTTTTGCCCTTGAATACACGACCAGGAGTCTGGCACTGGCCGATAGAGCCTGGGACGCGGTGGGATACGGAGTTACCGTGGGTGTTATCTTGCCCGCGGAAGTTCCAACGCTTGATCGTACCCTGGAAGCCTTTACCTTTGGACTGACCGGTTACATCAACCAGTTGACCAGCAGCGAAGATTTCAGCGTTGATCAGATCGCCGGCCTGGTACTCGCCTTCTTCAAGACGGAATTCCATTACGGTACGACCAGCGGCAACGTTCGCCTTGGCGAAGTGGCCAGCTTGAGCAGCTGTAACACGGGAAGCACGACGCTCGCCGACAGTGACTTGCACTGCACGATAGCCATCGGTTTCTTCAGTTTTGAACTGGGTGACGCGATTCGGCTCGATCTCAATGACCGTGACCGGAATGGAGACACCTTCTTCGGTGAAAATACGGGTCATACCCGCTTTACGACCGACTACACCAATAGTCATGTTGTAAACCTCATGAGTGTACGGGGCTTTCACCCGCTATGGCCGCCCATTTCAGAGCGTTACACGACCAAGACCGAGTCTTAGCCGAGGCTGATCTGCACTTCCACACCGGCCGCAAGATCAAGCTTCATAAGTGCATCAACGGTTTTATCCGTTGGCTGGACGATGTCCAGAACGCGCTTATGAGTGCGGATCTCGTACTGGTCACGCGCGTCTTTGTTGACGTGCGGAGAAACCAGAACGGTGAACCGCTCTTTACGGGTAGGCAGTGGAATTGGACCACGCACTTGAGCACCAGTACGTTTCGCGGTTTCCACGATTTCCTGGGTTGATTGGTCGATCAGGCGATGGTCAAAAGCCTTCAACCTGATACGGATTTGCTGATTTTGCATTGGATTTCAGACTCCGGCTGCTATTCCCACCGGGCGCAATACGCCCGTTAAAAGGAGGCGCAATTCTATAGACGCCCCAGATAGGTGTCAACCCAATAAAAAAGCCCCCGCTAAGCGGGGGCTTTTTCAACTCATCAAAGCTGACTCAATAAAGAGATCACTCGATGATTTTAGCTACGACGCCAGCACCAACGGTACGGCCGCCTTCACGGATTGCGAAACGCAGACCGTCTTCCATCGCGATGGTTTTGATCAGGGTAACAGTCATCTGAATGTTGTCACCTGGCATTACCATTTCAACGCCTTCTGGCAGCTCGCAGTTACCAGTCACGTCAGTAGTACGGAAGTAGAACTGCGGACGGTAGCCTTTGAAGAACGGAGTGTGACGACCGCCTTCTTCCTTGCTCAGAACGTAAACTTCTGCGGTGAACTTGGTGTGCGGCTTAACCGAACCCGGCTTAACCAGAACCTGACCACGCTCAACGTCGTCACGCTTGGTGCCACGCAGCAGAACGCCGCAGTTCTCGCCAGCACGACCTTCGTCCAGCAGCTTGCGGAACATCTCAACACCGGTGCAGGTGGTGGTGGTGGTATCACGCAGACCAACGATTTCCAGAGCATCTTGAACGCGAACGATACCGCGCTCGATACGACCGGTCACAACAGTACCGCGACCCGAGATCGAGAACACGTCTTCGATTGGCATCAGGAACGGCTTGTCGATAGCACGCTCTGGCTCTGGGATGTAGCTGTCCAGAGTTTCCACCAGCTTCTTAACAGCGGTGGTGCCCATTTCGTTGTCGTCTTTGCCTTCCAGCGCCATACGAGCAGAACCGATGATGATCGGAGTGTCGTCGCCTGGGAAGTCATAGGTGGACAGCAGGTCGCGAACTTCCATCTCAACCAGTTCCAGCAGCTCAGCGTCGTCTACCAGGTCAGCCTTGTTCAGGAAAACCACGATGTACGGAACACCTACCTGACGGGACAGCAGGATGTGCTCACGGGTTTGCGGCATCGGACCATCAGCGGCCGAGCAAACCAGGATCGCGCCGTCCATCTGCGCAGCACCAGTGATCATGTTCTTCACGTAGTCAGCGTGACCTGGGCAGTCAACGTGAGCGTAGTGACGAATGTTCGAGTTGTACTCAACGTGCGCGGTGTTGATGGTGATACCGCGAGCTTTTTCTTCTGGTGCGCTGTCGATCTTGTCGAATTCAAC
>NZ_JBQEQB010000031.1:53474-60371 GCF_052046055.1 Pseudomonas sp. 22082 | reverse complement strand
ACTGCTTGATCGTTCCCACGCTCCGCGTGGGAATGCAGCCCGGGACGCTCCGCGTTCCATTTTCGAATGTTTAAAGATGTGTGTGATTCACCGAACCTTCCCACAATGTTTTCAGGTTGTCCGTCGGAAGCACGCTCTCTAGTCTTTGGTTGTCGCTGCCAATTCAGCGACCGGGAGTGAGATCCCGGCTATTCATTTGGATACTTGTGCGAGCCCCTTCATAATCGCCGCCAGTTTAGACTGTCAGCGATTCTTTATGGCGGCTGTGTACGGGTGGACGAATGTCCTGCCGGGTATCCATACCGGTGATCTCACCCCGTACATAGCTGCCACCTCTTCTTCGAGTGAGATCGGGAAAAGTGGCTCCATAACCTGGAGAAATTGCTACATGGATAAGCTGATACCCGACCCACCCCTCGAATCAACCACGCCCCTCGAAGAAGCCATGCGCGCCGAAGACCTCGCCCGCAACCGCGAAGCCATCAAACGCGCCCTCGACTATTACCTGTGCCCCAATCCTTCCAAACCGCGCCCGAGCACGATGTACATGGTCACGCCCAACGTCGACACCGAAAGCCTGCTGGCCAATGCCTGCGAGTCCCTGGCCTCGGCCAGTACCATCGCCAGCAATTTCGCCAATGAGCTTTCGGGCCCCCAGCGCAGTACGGCACTCGGGATCCAGCAGATCATCATGCTGGCCGAGCTCGCAGTGAACCGCGCGCTGGATCGGGTTGATCCGCAAACCTGAGACCGTGGCATCGTTCATCGCCAGCAGGCTGGCTCCCACAGGAGTCCACATTCCAAATGTGGGAGCTAGCCTGCCAGCGATGACGGCAGAGCTGACAACACAAATCCCGGGCACAAAAAAACCGGCGATCACCACTGATCGCCGGTTTTTCATTCAGCCGTCACTCAATCACTGCATCAACACTTCAATCGAGCCATCAGCGATCAGGCTGACCTGGCTGGTGCCGGCTTCGACTTCAGGCGTGACGGGCGCCGAATCCATGCCCGCGGCTTTCATCATCATCGGGGCGCGCATGTACGGTTGTGGGAAGCCGTTGCTGTTGAGGTTCAGGTTGACGATTTTGTAACCCTTGCCGCCCAGGGCGTCGGTGGCCAGTTGGGCGCGGGCCTTGAAGGCGGTGACGGCTTCTTTCAGCAGTTTGTCTTCGCTGGCCTTGCGGGTCGGGTCGGCGATGGCGAAGTCCATGCCGCCCATTTTCAGGTCGGTCAGCAGCTCACCGGTGAGTTTGGACAGGGCGGCGAAGTCGGCGCTTTCCAGGCGCAGTTCGGCGCGTTCGCGCCAGCCGGTGATTTTCTGGCCCTTGGTGTCGTAGATCGGGTAGCTGTTGCGGCTGCCCTGGCGCAGGGTGATGTCTTTGACTTGCTTGGCCTGGGCCAGTGCCTTGTTCATGGTGGTGCTGACGTCGGCGGCGAGTTTGGCCGGGTCGGTGTTTTGTTCTTCGGTGTAGAGGGTCACGATCATCAGGTCGCGGGCCACTTCCTGGCTGACTTCGGCGCGCAGGGAAATCTGGTTGTAGTGCAGCTCATCGGCGGCCAGGGCCGGAAGGCTGGCGATGCTGCCGACGGTCAGGGCGAGAAGGGCGGCGCTGCGGCGAAATGTGTGCATGAAAGCTCCTTGATGAGGGCGCAGGTGATGGTTCGGGGGCCTGCGTGAAACCATCAGACTCTAGCTTTTATGATCCGGTTCGCCCAGTTACAACTTCTATACAGATGACTGGTGGCTGTTGCGTAGCCAATCGCGAGCAAGCTTGCTCCCACATTTGGGACGCGTTCTCCTGTGGGAGCGAGCTCGCTCGCGAAGGGGCCCTTATAGCCGCAGAAAATCTTTGCGCCATGTGGTCGTTTGCCGCACTTTCGCCTCTCAAGCCCGCGCCTTGGTTATACTCCGTGCGATCCGCCTGGAGCGCTCATCAGGAGAGCTCATGCTCGCCCCCGTACAACTGACTTCCGCCACTCGCCAGAACCTCTGGCGGCTGACTTTCATCCGCACCCTGGTGCTCGCTGCGCAGGCTGGTTCCGTGGGCCTGGCCTACTGGCTGGATTTGTTGCCGTTGCCGTGGGTGCAACTGGTGATGACCCTCGGCTGTTCGATTCTGCTGTGTGTGTTCACCGCCGTGCGTTTGCGCACTTCGTGGCCGGTGACCGAGCTCGAATACGCGCTGCAACTGGCCTGCGATCTGGTTATCCACAGTGCCTTGCTGTATTTCTCCGGTGGTTCGACCAACCCGTTCGTTTCGTATTATCTGGTGCCGCTGACCATCGCTGCGGTGACGCTGCCGTGGCGTTATTCGGTGGTGCTGTCGGGCATTGCGCTGGCTTTGTACACATTGATGCTGACACATTTCTATCCGCTGGAAACCCTGCCGGTCGCCCGGGAGAACCTGCAGATCTACGGCATGTGGCTGAGCTTTGCCCTGGCGGCGGCAGTGATTACGTTCTTCGCCGCGCGCATGGCTGAAGAGCTGCGCCGCCAGGAAGAGTTGCGCGCGATCCGCCGGGAAGAAGGCCTGCGCGATCAGCAATTGCTGGCCGTCGCGACTCAGGCCGCCGGTGCCGCCCATGAACTGGGCACACCGCTGGCGACCATGAGTGTGTTGCTCAACGAAATGCAGCAGGATCATCACGACCCGATGCTTCAGGAAGACCTGAAGGTGTTGAAGGATCAGGTGAAGCTCTGCAAGGAGACTCTGCAACAACTGGTGCGCGCCGCCGAAGCCAATCGCCGGATGGCGGTGGAGATGCAGGACGTTACCGAGTGGCTTGACGAGGCGCTCAACCGCTGGCATCTGATGCGCCCGGAAGCCAGTTATCGCTTCCAGCGTCTGGGCCAGGGCCCGTTGCCGCGTGTGGCGCCGCCGCCGGATCTGACCCAGGCCCTGTTGAATCTGTTGAACAACGCCGCCGACGCCTGCCCGGAAAACCTTCAGGTGACCCTGGACTGGACCGCCGAAGACCTGACCATCAGCATCCGCGATCATGGTGCCGGTGTGCCGCTGGCCATCGCCGAGCAGATCGGCAAACCGTTTTTTACCACCAAGGGCAAAGGTTTCGGCCTGGGCCTGTTTTTGAGCAAGGCCAGCGTGACACGCGCCGGCGGCTCAGTGAAACTCTATAGTCATGAGGAAGGCGGCACGCTCACCGAGCTGCGCCTGCCTCACGGCGCCCGAGGAGACCAACATGAGTGAAGAAATCCAAGTCGAAGGCGAAGAACTGCCGCATTTGCTGCTGGTCGACGATGACGCGACGTTTACCCGAGTGATGGCCCGGGCCATGGCGCGCCGCGGCTTTCGCGTCAGCACCGCCGGTTCCGCCGAGGAAGGCCTGACCATCGCTCAGGCCGATCTGCCGGACTATGCCGCGCTGGACCTGAAGATGGACGGCGACTCCGGTCTGGTCCTGCTGCCGAAACTGCTGGAGCTGGACCCGGAAATGCGCGTGGTGATCCTTACCGGTTACTCGAGCATTGCCACCGCGGTCGAAGCGATCAAGCGCGGCGCCTGCAACTATCTGTGCAAACCGGCCGACGCCGACGACGTGCTGGCAGCGCTGCTGTCCGAGCACGCCGACCTCGACAGCCTGGTGCCGGAAAACCCGATGTCGGTGGATCGCCTGCAGTGGGAGCACATCCAGCGCGTGCTGACCGAGCACGAAGGCAACATTTCCGCCACTGCCCGCGCCCTGGGCATGCACCGCCGCACCCTGCAGCGCAAACTGCAGAAGCGCCCGGTTCGTCGCTGAACCTGCGCTGAACGACCATCGCCAGCCCTCGCGATAAAACGCACCGATCATCTATGATCGGTGCGTGTCTGTTCTTTTCTTTATCGAGCCTTTTCCATGAATCAGAACGCTGAATATTCCGCGGTCAACGATACTGTGCGCGGGCAGTTTTTTCGCAAGGTGTGGGCCATGACCACGCCTTACTGGCGCAGCGAAGAGAAGGGCAAGGCCTGGACGTTGCTGATCGCCGTGATCGCGCTGACATTGTTCAGCGTGGCGATCTCGGTGTGGATCAACAGTTGGTACAAGGATTTCTATAACGCCCTGCAGAAGAAGGATGAGGCGGCGTTCTGGCAGTTGATCCTGTATTTCTGCGGCATTGCGGCGGTGGCGATTCTCGGCGCGGTGTATCGCCTGTACCTGACGCAGATGCTGACCATCCGTTGGCGGGCATGGCTCACCGAGAACCATTTCAAGCGCTGGCTCGGGCACAAGAATTACTACCAGTTGGAGCAGGGCGGCTACACCGACAACCCTGACCAGCGGATTTCAGAAGACCTCAATACCTTCACCAGCAACACCTTGAGTCTCGCGTTGGGCCTGATCCGCACGGTGGTCAGCCTGGTGTCGTTTTCGATCATTCTGTGGGGCGTCTCCGGCAGCATCGAAGTGTTCGGCATCGAGATTCCCGGCTACATGTTCTGGTGTGCGCTGTTGTATGCGGCAGTCGGCAGCTGGCTGACGCACCTGATCGGTCGACGCCTGATCGGTCTGAACAACCAACAACAACGCTTCGAAGCTGACCTGCGTTTCTCCATGGTACGGGTACGTGAGAACGCCGAAAGCATTGCGCTGTACAACGGCGAGCCGAACGAGAATCGTCGTCTGAGCAACCGCTTCGGGCTGGTCTGGCACAACTTCTGGGACATCATGCGGGTGTCCAAGCGCCTGACGTTCTTCACCTCGGGTTACGGCCAGATCGCAATCATCTTCCCGTTCATCGTCGCGGCCCCGCGTTACCTGACCGGCAAGATCGAACTGGGTGAGCTGATGCAGATCAACTCGGCATTCGGCAATGTGCAGGAGAACTTCAGCTGGTTCATCAACGCGTATTCGGATCTCGCCGCGTGGCGCGCCACGTGTGATCGTCTGCTGAGTTTCCGCCAGGCGATGACCGACAACGAAGAACGTGCACCGGCCATCGACGTGCAGAATCAGGGCAATGCGCTGAAGGTTCGTAACCTCGGCCTCGATCTGGCCGACGGTCGTCACCTGCTGACCAGCGCCGACATGACCGTGGAGCAGGGCGATCGGGTGATGCTCAGCGGTCGTTCCGGCAGTGGTAAATCCACGCTGCTGCGGGCGATGGGCCATTTGTGGCCGGCCGGGCACGGCAGCATTCGCCTGCCAGCTTCGCGTTATCTGTTCCTGCCGCAAAAGCCGTATCTACCAATTGGCACGCTGCGCGATGCCTTGAGTTATCCACAACCGGGCGACACCTACGCGCCCGAGCGTTATGCACAGGTGTTGGAGACTTGCCGTTTGCCGCATCTTGTCGCGCGACTGGACGAGGCCAACCACTGGCAGCGCATGTTGTCGCCGGGTGAACAGCAACGTCTGGCCTTCGCCCGCGCGCTGCTTTACGCACCGCAATGGCTGTACATGGACGAAGCGACATCGGCGATGGACGAAGAGGATGAAGCCACGCTGTATCAGGCGCTGATCGACCAGTTGCCGGGCTTGAGCATCGTCAGTGTCGGCCATCGCAGCAGCCTCAAGCGCTTCCATCCACGGCATGTGCGGATCGATGGCGGGCATCTGGTCGAGCAGACCGTGACCGCCTGATATATCCATACGTTCCTCGTGGGAGCTGGCTTGCCAGCTCCCACAGGTTTTGTGTGGAAACGGAAAGTGATCGTACAACCCGCTTGAGCTATGATGCCCACAAGCCGAATTTTCGAGACAAGATGCAGACCATGGAAAACCTGATCGACACCCCGCGCCTCCCTCGCAAGCGCCGCAGCCTGGCTCAAGAACTGGTGACGGTGCTGACCGAGCAGATCCGCGACGGTCTGCTCAAGCGTGGCGACAAGTTGCCCACCGAGTCGGCGATCATGGAAGCCCATGGTGTCAGCCGCACCGTGGTGCGCGAGGCGATCTCCCGGCTACAGGCCGCAGGTCAGGTGGAAACCCGTCATGGCATCGGCACTTTTGTGCTCGATACCCCGAGCCCCAGCGGTTTCCGGATCGATCCGGCTACAGTGGTCACCCTGCGTGACGTGCTGGCCATTCTCGAATTGCGTATCAGCCTCGAAGTCGAATCCGCCGGCCTTGCCGCTCAGCGTCGCAGCGCCGAACAACTGGCCGCGATGCGCGCCGCCCTCGATGCGTTGAATGAAAGCGTGGCCCATGCCAGCGATGCGGTGGCCTCGGACTTTCAGTTTCACCTGCAAATCGCGCTGTCCACCGGCAACCGGTACTTCACCGACATCATGACCCACCTGGGCACCAGCATCATTCCGCGTACTCGCCTGAATTCGGCGCGACTGGCCCATGACGATCAGCAGCACTACATGAATCGCCTGAGTCGCGAGCACGAGGAAATCTACGACGCCATCGCCCGTCAGGATTCCGATGCCGCTCGTACGGCCATGCGCCTGCACCTGACCAACAGCCGCGAACGGCTGCGCCAGGCTCATGAAGAGGCACAGGCGCAGGGTTGATTGTTGCCTATCGTTCGAGTTGTCGATTGTTTCAAGGTTTATAAACCTCGGTCTCGAGCATGACATCGGTGATGGGCTCTTCGATATCGAAGGGCACAACCAGGGTTCTTTTGGTGACGATGTACTGCTGGTCGACACCCTCGAATTTCAGAATGTCGGTCTTATAGATAATCCCGTCGAACATGAAATACCGCCGATTGCCCACGGGGTTCTTGAGCGTGTAGGTCACTTTCATGATTGCAGCTCCTGGATTGAGAATTGAGTCTCAGCCTGGGAGCAGTCATTCTGTCGGCGCACCTGTAAAAACTAACAGTTTCGACGAGCGGTGCTGGCGGGTCTCAGGCTTCAACGTAGAGCTTCAACGGTTCGAAGGAAGGCTCCAGACTGGCCTCATCAGCAAACTTGTAGCGCAGTTCAACGGTGCTGTTCA
>NZ_JBQEQB010000031.1:0-53424 GCF_052046055.1 Pseudomonas sp. 22082 | reverse complement strand
GCACCTGACCAACAGCCGCGAACGGCTGCGCCAGGCTCATGAAGAGGCACAGGCGCAGGGGTGATTGTTGCTTATCGTTCGAGTTGAACTGTCAGCAACGGGGAAGACTCAGCATTACCGTTGTTTCTGGTGACGGTGTAATGCAATTCGGCCTTCGCACCGGGAACAAGTTTTTTCTCAAAGACATCTTTGGAGATGGCGAAGATCACTGGCCTTCCCACCTCGGCTGAGGTCAGTACACGGGTCCCTTGCCATTCGTTACCGGTCGAGGTCCTTACGTGCATGTTAATCACGTCGCCAACAGCGGCCTGGGAGAAAGGCGGCACAACACTGTGAGCGTCTCCCTTCAGTTTGCCAACGTGGAGCACACCATTCACGGCTTCTTCGAGAACCGGTGCCTCCAAGGCTTTGACTTGTGCAGTCATGATCAAACTCCTTTTCACATCCATTTGAACCCTGTTCAGAACGCAGCCATTTTGTTGGGCTGACGGAGCCGGTTCGTTAACTCCTCAGCGATTGAAGCCGGGAATGGATGTGCACGGCACCTGTTAGAAATAACAGTTTCGACGAACGGTCGATGGGTTCGGGAAGGTATGCCTGGTCTGCGGGAAAACGGCTGGCTCAGGTCTCTATATGTAGCGTCAACGGTTCGGAGGAAGGCTCCAGACTGGCCTCATCAGCAAACTTGTAGCGCAGTTCAACGGTGCTGTTCAGGTACTTTTCCAGCTCGAATCTCGGGATGCTCAGTTCGATCCCGGTCAGGCCAACCATGTCATCGAGTACGTCATCCCAGACGCCGGTCGGCTCCGACAAACCAAGCCATTCAGGCTCTTCCGGGTCATCACCGAGGATCGGGTACACATCCCAGTTCGGCGGTGTGTTCTGGCCATCGGGTACACGGACGATCAGGTCGTCATCCAGAGTCGATAACCGCAGCATGATCGAGTCGCTGGCGTGATCGGGGAATTGTGGAAGGTGTGCAGCGGCAAACGTCATGTTTCGCTCTCCTTGAAAGATCTGCCGCGATCCTTCGCGGCAGTCGTCGCACTTTACCCGGCGAATCGCTGAGGCGCGCCGGGGCAATCTTGTCCGGGCATTTCAGCTCCGGGGCAGAATCGAACGATCCACCCTGACCGCCAGTTTGCCCGGGCCGGGCCTGACGTCGAAAGTCGCCTGGCCATGAGCATCCACCGACGCGCGGGCGATAGCCACGCCATCGCGCAGCAATTGCAGCGGCGCCCCTTTCAACGATTGGCCCGAGGCCAGTTCCAGTTTCAATTTGAGGGTCATCGAATCGCTCCTTAATTCGTGTTGCCGGTTGGGTGATAGTCCTTGAGCAGCAGGTAAGTGCTCCAGCCCCACCAGTCGTCGACGGTGGCGGTGTCGTTGAGGTTGTTGACGTCCTTGCGCCGCAGGACTTTGTTGCCCTCGACGCGGAACAGTGGCGAGAAGTTGTTGGCCGGATCGAGCACGGCCGTCAGATCCGGCAACCGTTGCAGCGCGTTGAAGGTGGTCGGCACGTTGCCGCTTGAATAAGCGGCATACACCTCGTCCGCCGAATCCTGTACGGCTTGATTCACCTGATTGCGGTTGTCGGCGTCCGTGGCATCGAAGTAGCGCTTGTCACCGAATGCCCGCCATTGCTCGCCATGGCCGTTGCGTACCTTGAGGCCGAACTTGCTGTCTTCGTCGTGCATGAAGCGAGTGATCAGCGAGCCCAGATCGCTTGGTGTCACCGCGGCGGCCATGGCCTTGCGCGGCACCCGCAAATGTCCGGAGGAAAACAGGTCGGTGAGGTAGTGGTCGGCGAATGCGTTCATCGCGTAGGCCCGCTCCAGTTGCAGCTCGTCCTGACTGGCGTGGGCGGCAGCGGCGTTTTGCAGGGCAACGGTGTGCCCGGCGATGTAGGCTTGTCGGGCCCATTCGCCGAAATGGTCGGCGTTGTTCGCCGCCAGTTTCAGATAGCGACCGAGCGGAAACAGCGCCGAGACGAAACTGCCGCCGCCGGTGATTTTGTTCCACTCTTCCGACAACGTATCTCCTAACGCGTCGTAGGCCTCATGAGGCTGCTTGCCGTCCTTGATTGCCTGTTTAACCGCGTCGATCTCCTTTTGCATGATCGCGAGAATTTGCGTCGCTTCAACTTTAGAAGCGGGCAGCGCTGCGAGGCTGTCGAAGGCTGCCGTGAAGCGCTGAAGGCGATCAGCCGGGGTCGATCCTTCATTGATCGGGCGGTCGACGATTCCATAGAAATCACCACCCAGTGCCAGCACCTGGCCGTAGGTCAGCGCCAACCCGTTCGGCAGATGCAGGGGCACGTTTTGCGCGAGTAGCGGCTCGGCATTTTCAACGAAGCGCAGTCGGGTGTTATCGCCGATAGCCGTGTGTTCCGCACCTTCGAAGCGCAGTTGCGGCTTGCCTTTCAAAGCTTGAGCGGGCAGGGCGGTCACGGGTTCGACATCGCTGTGCGAGTCGGCGGTGTGCAACAGCAAGTGCGGGTTTTCGGCATTGAAGGCGATGCCGCCGGGGGTAAACAAGTCATCAAAACGAGCGATGACCGATGCAGGTTTTTCGAAGCATTTTGTTTGTAGACCGGACATTTCTTTCTCCTTGATATGTCGTCGGCAGGTTGTATTTGACTGTACGTATATACAGTTAAGTTCAGCCTAGTCGAGAAATTTCCTACGTCAAAAAGAAATCCTGTCCGACAAAAAATGCCCTCCAACGATGAAATGCAGTTGACGGTTATATTTTAAGTTGTACGATGACCTACAACTTCGGCGAAGGCTGAACGGTCCACTCACAAAAAAACGTTGCTACCAGGGTGTTCGAATAATGAATCCACAAGAACTGAAGTCCATCCTCTCCGCCGGCCTGCTCTCGTTCCCGGTGACCGATTTCAATGCCCAGGGCGATTTCAACCGCGCTGGCTACATCAAACGCCTGGAATGGCTGGCCCCGTACGGTGCTTCAGCCCTGTTCGCCGCCGGTGGCACCGGTGAATTCTTCTCCCTGGCTGCCAGCGAATACTCGGAAATCATCAAGACTGCCGTCGACACCTGCGCCAGCAGCGTGCCAATCCTCGCCGGTGTCGGTGGTTCGACCCGTCAGGCCATCGAATACGCTCAGGAAGCCGAGCGTCTGGGCGCCAAAGGTCTGTTGCTGCTGCCGCACTACCTGACCGAAGCCAGCCAGGACGGCGTCGCCGCCCACGTTGAAGCGGTGTGCAAATCGGTCAACATCGGTGTGGTGGTGTACAACCGCAACGTCTGCCGCCTGACCGCGCCGCTGCTGGAGCGTCTGGCCGAACGCTGCCCGAACCTGATCGGTTACAAGGACGGTCTGGGTGATATCGAACTGATGGTGTCGATCCGTCGTCGCCTCGGCGATCGCTTCAGCTACCTCGGTGGTCTGCCGACCGCCGAAGTCTACGCTGCTGCCTACAAGGCCCTGGGCGTGCCGGTCTACTCGTCGGCGGTGTTCAACTTCATCCCGAAAACCGCGATGGACTTCTACCACGCGATTGCCCGCGAAGATCACGCCACCGTCGGCAAGATCATCGACGACTTCTTCCTGCCGTACCTGGACATCCGCAACCGCAAGGCCGGTTACGCCGTGAGCATCGTCAAGGCAGGCGCCAAGATCGCCGGCTATGACGCAGGCCCGGTGCGGGCGCCGCTGACTGACCTGACCGGCGAAGAGTACGAAATGCTCGCTGCGCTGATCGACAAGCAAGGTGCGCAGTAACACACCTCTATAAACAAGGCCGCTGAGCAATCAGCGGCCTTTTGCGTCAGGAGAATGATTCGTGACCAAGCGCTATGACAACTACATCAACGGTGAATGGGTCGCCGGTAACGATTACTCGGCGAACATCAACCCGTCCGAACTGAGCGACACCATCGGCGATTACGCCAAGGCTGACCTGGCTCAGGTCAACGCCGCCATCGACGCCGCGCGCGCCGCGTTCCCGGCGTGGTCGACTTCGGGCATTCAGGCCCGACACGATTCGCTGGACAAAGTCGGTACTGAAATCCTCGCCCGCCGCGAAGAGCTCGGCACCCTGCTGGCCCGGGAAGAGGGCAAGACCCTGCCCGAAGCCATCGGCGAAGTGACCCGTGCCGGCAACATCTTCAAGTTCTTCGCTGGCGAGTGCCTGCGCCTGTCCGGCGACTACGTGCCGTCGGTGCGTCCGGGCGTCAACGTCGAAGTCACCCGCGAAGCCCTGGGTGTGGTCGGCCTGATCACCCCGTGGAACTTCCCGATTGCCATCCCGTCGTGGAAAATCGCCCCGGCCCTGGCCTACGGCAACTGCGTGGTGTTGAAGCCAGCGGATCTGGTGCCGGGTTGCGCCTGGGCCCTGGCTGAAATCATCTCCCGCGCAGGTTTCCCTGCCGGCGTGTTCAACCTGGTGATGGGCAGCGGCCGCGTGGTTGGCGAAGCTTTGGTCAACAGCCCGAAAGTCGACGGCATCAGCTTCACCGGCTCTGTCGGTGTGGGTCGGCAGATCGCGGTCAATTGCGTGTCGCGCCAGGCCAAGGTTCAGTTGGAGATGGGCGGCAAGAACCCGCAGATCATTCTCGACGACGCCGACCTCAAGCAGGCGGTCGAGCTGTCGGTGCAGAGCGCGTTCTACTCCACTGGTCAGCGTTGCACGGCTTCGAGCCGACTGATCGTCACTGCCGGGATTCACGACAAGTTCGTCGAAGCCATGGCCGAGCGCATGAAGTCGATCAAGGTCGGCCACGCGCTGAAGGCTGGCACCGACATCGGTCCGGTGGTTTCGCAAGCGCAGCTCGAGCAGGACATGAAGTACATCGACATCGGTCAGTCCGAAGGTGCGCGTCTGGTCAGCGGCGGTGCTCTGGTGACCTGCGACACCGAGGGCTACTTCCTCGCTCCGACCCTGTTTGCCGACAGCGAAGCCTCGATGCGCATCAGCCGCGAAGAGATCTTCGGCCCGGTGGCCAACATCGTCCGCGTGGCCGATTACGAGGCAGCACTGGCCATGGCCAACGACACCGAATTCGGTTTGTCGGCGGGCATCGCCACCACGTCGCTGAAGTACGCCAACCACTTCAAGCGTCATTCCCAGGCCGGGATGGTGATGGTCAACCTGCCGACCGCCGGTGTCGATTATCACGTTCCGTTCGGTGGCCGTAAGGGTTCATCCTATGGCTCACGTGAGCAAGGCCGCTATGCGCAAGAGTTCTACACGGTCGTGAAGACCAGCTACATCGGTTCGTAAATCGCTGCACCCGCGCCGGGCCTTCGCCTGAGGCCCTGCGCGGCACAAGACCAAAGAATGTTTTACCCGCATAAAAATAATCAGTGGGAGTACATCTACATGCAATCGTCCAAGCCGACTCACGTCCGCTATTTGATCTTGCTCATGCTGTTTTTGGTGACCACGATCAACTACGCCGACCGCGCCACCATCGCGATCGCCGGTTCCAGTTTGCAAAAAGACCTCGGCATCGACGCGGTCACCCTCGGCTACATCTTCTCTGCTTTCGGTTGGGCCTACGTGGCCGGGCAAATTCCCGGCGGCTGGCTGCTCGATCGCTTCGGCTCGAAAAAAGTCTATGCCCTGAGCATTTTCACCTGGTCGCTGTTCACCGTGCTGCAAGGCTTCGTCGGTGAATTCGGCATGTCCACGGCCATCGTCGCGCTGTTCATGCTGCGCTTCCTGGTGGGGCTGGCCGAGGCGCCATCGTTCCCCGGCAACGCCCGCATTGTGGCGGCCTGGTTCCCGACCGCCGAGCGCGGCACCGCTTCGGCGATCTTCAACTCGGCGCAATACTTCGCCACCGTGTTGTTCGCGCCGCTGATGGGCTGGATCGTGTTCTCCTTTGGCTGGGAGCACGTGTTCATCGTCATGGGCCTGCTCGGCATCGTGTTCTCGCTGGTCTGGCTCAAGGTTATCCACAGCCCGCGCCAACACCCGATGGCCAACGAAGCGGAAGTGAAGTTCATCGCCGACAACGGCGGCATGGTCGACATGGACCAGAAACAAGGCAAAAAGGCTGACGGTCCGAAGTGGGATTACATCCGCCAGTTGCTGACCAATCGCATGATGCTCGGCGTTTACCTGGGCCAGTACTGCATCAACGGCATCACCTATTTCTTCCTGACCTGGTTCCCGGTGTACCTGGTGCAGGAACGCGGCATGACCATCCTCAAGGCCGGTTTCATTGCTTCGTTGCCAGCGATCTGCGGCTTTATCGGCGGCGTGCTCGGCGGGGTGATTTCCGATTACCTGCTGCGCAAGGGCCATTCGCTGACCTTCGCCCGCAAGGCGCCGATCATTGCCGGCCTGCTGGTTTCGAGCAGCATCGTGGCGTGCAACTATGTCGACGTTGAATGGATGGTGGTCGGATTCATGGCCCTGGCGTTCTTCGGCAAAGGCGTGGGCGCGCTGGGCTGGGCGGTGGTGTCCGACACCTCGCCGAAACAGATCGCCGGTCTGAGCGGCGGCCTGTTCAACACCTTCGGCAACATCGCCTCGATCACCACTCCAATCGTCATCGGTTACATCATCAGTTCGACCGGCTCGTTCAAATGGGCGCTGGTGTTCGTCGGTGCCAACGCACTCGTGGCGGTGTTCAGCTACCTGGTGATCGTCGGCCCGATCAAACGTGTGGTCCTTAAAGAGCCGCCAACCCAGGGCGGTTCCGAAGCCACCGGCAAATTGTCTCAAGCGCATTCCTGAGGAGCGGCGTCATGCAGTTGATTGAACATTCCGACTCGCCGCGCTACATCCGCCTGCACGAGCGGGACAACGTAGTGGTAGTGGTCAACGACCAGGGCGTGCCGGCCGGCACCGCATTTGCCGATGGCCTGGTGACGGTGGATTTCGTGCCGCAGAGTCACAAGGTCAGCCTCGTGGATATCCCCGAGGGCGGCACGGTGATTCGCTACGGCCAGATCATCGGCTACGCGTTGCAGCCGATTCCCCGTGGCAGTTGGGTCAGGGAAGATCAACTGCGCATGCCGACCGCGCCACCGCTGGACAGCCTGCCGCTGTCCACCGAAGTGCCGGACGCCCAGGCGCCCCTGGAAGGCTTCACGTTCGAGGGATATCGCAACGCCGACGGTACTGTCGGCACGCGCAACATTCTCGGGATCACCACCACTGTGCAATGCGTCACCGGGGTGCTCGATCACGCGGTGAAGCGGATCAAGGACGAACTGTTGCCCAAGTACCCGCACGTTGATGACGTGGTGGCGCTGACCCACAGTTATGGTTGCGGCGTTGCCATCACGGCCACCGACGCCTATATCCCGATCCGTACCGTGCGCAACCTGGCGCGCAACCCGAACCTCGGTGGCGAGGCGTTGGTGATCAGCCTGGGCTGCGAGAAATTGCAGGCCGGGCAGGTGATGCACGAGGACGATGCCTCGGTGGATCTGAGCGAGCCGTGGCTGTATCGCTTGCAGGATTCCAGTCACGGTTTCACCGAGATGATCGAGCAGATCATGGAACTGGCCGAAGTGCGCCTGAAGAAACTCGACCAGCGCCGCCGGGAAACCGTGCCGGCGTCCGAGCTGATCCTCGGTATGCAGTGCGGCGGCAGTGATGCGTTTTCCGGCATTACCGCCAACCCCGCGCTGGGTTACGCCTCGGACTTGCTGCTGCGGGCGGGGGCGACGGTGATGTTTTCCGAAGTCACCGAAGTGCGCGATGCGATCTACCTGCTGACCTCTCGGGCGCAGAGCAAAACCGTTGCCGAGGAACTGGTGCGCGAGATGGACTGGTACGACCGTTACCTGGCCAAGGGCGAAGCGGATCGCAGCGCCAATACCACGCCGGGCAACAAGAAGGGCGGGTTGTCGAATATCGTCGAGAAGTCGTTGGGCTCGATCGTGAAGTCCGGCAGCAGCGCGATCAGCGGTGTGCTCGGCCCGGGTGAGCGCTTCAAGCAGAAGGGTTTGATCTTCTGTGCGACGCCGGCGAGTGATTTCGTCTGCGGTACGTTGCAACTGGCGGCGGGGATGAACCTGCACGTATTCACTACCGGGCGTGGCACGCCTTATGGTCTGGCCATGGCGCCGGTGGTGAAGGTTTCGACTCGTACCGAACTGGCGCAGCGCTGGCCGGATCTGATCGATATCGATGCCGGGCGGATTGCTACTGGGCGCGCGAGCATCGAAGAATTGGGCTGGGAGTTGTTCCACTACTACCTGGATGTGGCGAGCGGCAAGCAGCAGACGTGGGCGGAGAAGCACAAGCTGCATAACGACATTACGTTGTTCAATCCGGCGCCGATTACTTGATCTGTTTGAGGGGTGTGGATCGTTCCCACGCTCCGCGTGGGAATGCAGCCCGGGACGCTCCGCGTCCCAACAGCGTGACGCGGAGCGTCACAGGAGACGTTACCACGCAGAGCGTGGGAACGATCGGGGTGAAAGTGGCTTATCATTAGCCCCCTAACGACGCTCACCTCCAAGGCTCCCCGGCATGCTGGCTATTTTTCTTGAAACCCTGAACATCACCGCGCCGGTGTTTGCCATGCTGTTTCTCGGTGTGCTGCTCAAGCGCATCGACTGGATCAACGACAACTTCATCCATACGGCTTCGTCGCTGGTGTTCAACGTCACCATGCCGGCGCTGCTGTTTCTCGGCATCCTGCACGCCGACCTGCACGCCGCGCTGCAGCCGGCGCTGCTGATCTATTTTGCCCTCGCCACGCTGGTCAGTTTTGCCGTCGCCTGGGGCTGGGCGATTTTCCGTTGTCCGCGTGAAGATCGCGGCATCTACACCCAAGGCGCGTTTCGCGGCAACAACGGGGTGATCGGCCTGGCGCTGGCGGCGAGCATGTACGGTGACTACGGGATTTCCCTCGGCGCGATTCTCGCGGCGCTGGTGATCCTGTTCTACAACACCCTGTCGACCATCGTGCTGGCGGTCTACAGCCCGGTGATCAAGTCGGACCCGTGGAGCATCTGCAAAAGCGTGGTCAGCAATCCGTTGATCATCAGCGTGATCGCGGCGGCGCCGTTCGCTTATTTCAAGATCGGTCTGCCGGGCTGGCTGGAAACCTCCGGCCAGTACCTGGCACAGACCACGCTGCCGCTGGCACTGATCTGCATTGGCGGCACGCTGTCGCTGGCGGCGCTGCGCAAGAGCGGGAAGATGGCGCTCAGTTCGAGTCTGGTGAAGATGGTCGGCCTGCCGGTGATCGCCACGCTGGGTGCATGGCTGTGGGGCTTTCGCGGGGCGGAACTGGGGATTCTGTTTCTGTACTTCGGCAGCCCGACCGCCGCCGCCAGTTTTGTCATGGCCCGTGCGGCGCAGGGCAATCATGAACTGGCGGCGGCGATCATTGTGCTGACCACGCTGATGGCGGCGATCACCACCAACATCGGGATTTTCTTCCTGCAGTGGGGCGGGTGGATCTAGCCTGAGGCCGGGTTTGATCTTTCGGGCCTCTTCGCGAGCAAGCCCGCTCCCACATTGGATCTGTGGCGATCATAAACCCTGTGGGACCGGGCTTGCTCGCGAAGGGGACAGTGCTGTCACTCAGGCTTCTGGTAACTGTCGATCACTTCCTGCGCCGCGCGAAACGCATCGATCGCCGCCGGTACGCCCGCGTACACCGCGCAATGCAGCAGCGCTTCACGGATCTCATCGACCGTGCAGCCATTGTTCAACGCGCCGCGCACGTGGCCTTTCAACTCCTGCGGGCACTTCAACGCGGTCAGCGCGGCGAGGGTGATCAGGCTGCGGGTTTTCAGTGGCAAACCTTCGCGATTCCACACGCCGCCCCAGGCGTGTTCGTTGACGAAATCCTGCAACGGTTGAGTGAACTCGGTAGCGTTGCCCAATGCGCGATCGACAAACGCGTCGCCCATTACCTGACGGCGGACTTCAACCCCGGATTTCTTCGATTCGGTCATGGCACATCCCTCTTGTGGTGTTGGCGGCGCCAGGCGCGCACGGACGTGAAAAACAGAAACGTCAGCAGCGTCGGCAGCACATAAAACAGCATCAATCGCTCGAGCTTGCCGGCCAGTGGCATGCCGGTGGTGAACGACACCACGTGCAGCCCGTACGCCAGATACAAACCCAGCAGCAGCAGACCTTCGGCGCGGGTCACGCGGTAGCCGGAATAGAACACCGGCAGGCACAGCAACGCGACGCCGAGCATTACCGGCAGGTCGAAATCCAGCGCATTGGGCGAGACCGACAGCGGTGTCGGCGCGATCAAAGCGGTGAAACCCAGCACCCCAAGCAGGTTGAACAGGTTGGCACCGATCACGTTGCCCACGGCGATGTCCCGCTGACCGCGCAGCGCGGCGATCAGCGAGGTGGCGAGTTCCGGCAGCGAAGTGCCGACCGCGACCACGGTCAGGCCGATCACCCGTTCGGAGAACCCCAGGTCAGTGGCGACGACCACGGCCGCCCCCAGCAGCAAGTGTCCGGCGAACACCAGCATGCCCAGGCCGCCGACAATCATCAGCAGGCTGGTAAACCACGGGGCCTGCGGATCGTGGGGTTGATCGGAATGCGGGCGGGTCGAATGCCGTGATTGGCGCAGCAGTAATCCGAGACAAAGCGCCAGGGCGCCGAGCAACAGAATGCCGTCGAAGCGCCCGAGTTCTTCATTCCACGCCAGCACGAATACCAGCAGGCTGGCGCCGATCATCAACGGGATGTCGAGGCGTACCAGTTGCCGCGACACCCGCAGCGGAATGATCAGCGCCGACAGGCCGAGGGTGACAAGAATGTTGAAAATGCTGCTGCCGATCACGCTGCTGACCGCGATATCCGGCGTGTGCGCCTGCACGGCTTGCAGGCTGACGGCCATTTGCGGGGCGCTGCTGCCGAGGGCGACGATGGTCAGGCCGATGATCAGCGGTCGTACATGCAGACGCGCGGCCAGACGCACGGCGGCGCGTACCATCAGCTCGGCGCCGGCGATCAGCAGGAGCAGCCCGCTGAGCAATTCGATCACGCTGATCAGCGGCAAGTCGGTCAGTCCGAAAATGGTGGACGCTCCATCAGTCGTCGAGGGCCTGCACCCGAACCCGGGCTGTTCCACTGCGCAGCATACCGAGCTGTTCGGCCGCCGCACGTGAAACATCGATCAGGCGGCCACGGGTGTGCGGGCCACGGTCGTTGATGCGGACCACGACGGATTCATCGTTTTTCAGGTTGGTGACCTTCACCCGAGTGCCGAACGGCAACTGGCGGTGGGCGGCGGTCAGGGAATTCTGGTTGAACGCTTCGCCGCTGGCGGTACGTTTACCGTGGTGTTTGGCTCCGTAATAGGAGGCGACGCCCGTCTGGTCGTAACCGTGCGGGTCGATGGTGTCGGTGCTGGCGCAACCGGCCAGCAAGGAGAGCAGGGCGAAAAGGCTGAACAAACGCTTCATTCAAGGGATCCCGAAAACAAATGTGGGAGCGGCGGTTCGGCGCTCCGACTTGCTCGCGAAGGGGGACTCACATTCAACATATCTGCTGACTGTTACGCCGCTTTCGCGAGCAAGCCCGCTCCCACAGGGAATGGAGCCAGGCTTTGGATCTGGCTCCATTGTGGTCAGCCTTCGAGCTTGCTTTTCAGCAGTTCGTTCACTTGCTGCGGGTTGGCCTTGCCCTTGGAGGCTTTCATGGCCTGACCGACGAAGAAGCCGAACATCTTGCCGCGCTTGGCTTCGTCTGCCGCGCGGTATTGCTCGACCTGCTCGGCGTTGGCCGCGAGCATTTCGTCCAGCACCGCCGAGATCGCGCCGGTATCGGTAACCTGCTTCAGGCCGCGCTTTTCGATGATCTCGTCTGCGCTGCCTTCGCCGTTGGCCATCGCTTCGAACACCACCTTGGCGATCTTGCCGGAGATGGTGTTGTCCTTGATGCGCTGCAGCATGCCGCCCAGTTGCTCGGCCGAAACCGGCGAATCCTCGATGTCCAGGTTCTGCTTGTTGAGCAGGCTGCCCAACTCGACCATCACCCAGTTCGCCGCCAGTTTGGCGTCGCCGCCGATGCTCGCGACTTTCTCGAAGTAGTCCGCCTGCTCACGGCTGGTGGCCAGCACGTTGGCGTCGTAGGCCGACAGACCGAAGGCGCTCTGGAAGCGCTCGCGCTTCTGCGGTGGCAGCTCCGGCAGGGTGGCGCGCACGTCGTTGAGGAACGAATCCTCGATGACCACCGGCAGCAGGTCCGGATCGGGGAAGTAACGGTAGTCGTTGGCTTCCTCTTTGCTGCGCATCGGACGGGTTTCGTCCTTGTTCGGATCGTACAGACGGGTCTGCTGGATCACTTTGCCGCCGTCTTCGATCAGGTCGATCTGACGCTGGATCTCGGAGTTGATCGCCTTCTCGATGAAGCGGAACGAGTTGACGTTCTTGATCTCGCAGCGGGTGCCGAACTCGACCTGGCCTTTCGGACGTACCGACACGTTGCAGTCGCAACGCAGCGAGCCCTCGGCCATGTTGCCGTCGCAGATGCCCAGATAACGCACCAGCGCGTGGATCGCCTTGACGTAGGCCACGGCTTCCTTGGCGCTGCGCATGTCAGGCTCGGACACGATTTCCAGCAGCGGCGTGCCGGCACGGTTCAGGTCAATGCCGGTGGCACCGCTGAATTCTTCGTGCAGGCTCTTGCCGGCGTCTTCTTCCAGGTGCGCACGGGTGATACCGACGCGTTTGACCGTGCCGTCTTCCAGGGCAATGTCCAGGTGGCCCTTGCCGACGATCGGCAACTCCATCTGGCTGATCTGGTAGCCCTTCGGCAGGTCCGGGTAGAAGTAGTTTTTACGGGCGAACACGTTGTGCTGGCCGATCTCGGCGTCAATCGCCAGACCGAACATCACCGCCATGCGCACCGCTTCCTGGTTGAGCACCGGCAGCACGCCGGGCATGCCCAGGTCGATCAGGCTGGCCTGGGTGTTCGGCTCGGAACCGAACTGGGTGGAACTACCGGAAAAGATTTTCGACCGGGTGGTGAGCTGGGTGTGAATCTCCAGACCGATCACGACTTCCCATTGCATGTGTGTCTCCTCAGAAGCCGGTTGGGGTGCGAGTGTGCCAGTCAGTGTTCAACTGATACTGATGCGCAACGTTGAGCAAACGGCCTTCCTGGAAATACGGCGCGAGCAGTTGCACGCCAACCGGCAGACCGTCGACGAAACCGGCCGGCATCGACAGACCCGGCAGGCCCGCGAGGTTGGCGGTGATGGTGTAGACGTCTTCCAGGTAGGCAGCGACCGGGTCGCTGTTCTTGGCGCCGAGTTTCCAGGCCGGGTTTGGCGTGGTCGGGCCGAGGATGACGTCGACTTCATTAAATGCGGTCATGAAGTCGTTCTTCACCAGGCGACGGATCTTCTGGGCTTTGAGGTAGTAGGCATCGTAGTAACCGGCGGACAGCGCGTAGGCACCGACCATGATCCGGCGCTGTACTTCAGGCCCGAAACCTTCGCCACGGGAGCGCTTGTACAGGTCTTCCAGGTTCTTCGGGTCTGCGCAGCGGTGGCCGAAGCGCACGCCGTCGAAACGCGACAGGTTGGAGGAGGCTTCTGCCGGGGCGATCACGTAGTACGCAGGGATCGCGTGCTGCATGTTCGGCAGGCTGATTTCCTTGATCACGGCACCGAGCTTCTGCAGCTCTTTGATGCTGTTCTGGATCAGGTCGGCGATGCGCGGGTCGAGACCGGCGCCGAAGTATTCCTTCGGTACGCCGATGCGCAGGCCTTGCAGCGAACCATTCAGGCCAGCGGCGTAGTCCGGCACGGGTTCATCGATGCTGGTGGAGTCGTTCGGATCGAAGCCGGCCATACCTTGCAACAAAATCGCGCAGTCTTCGGCGGTGCGAGCCAGAGGGCCGCCCTGATCGAGGCTGGAGGCGTAAGCGATCATGCCCCAGCGCGAAACGCGACCGTAGGTCGGTTTCAGGCCGGTGAGGTTGGTGAATGCAGCTGGCTGACGGATCGAACCGCCGGTGTCGGTGGCCGTTGCGGCAGGCAACAGACGAGCGGCAACCGCGGCAGCCGAACCACCGGACGAACCGCCCGGCACGTGTTCCAGGTCCCACGGGTTTTTCACCGCGCCGTACCAGCTCGACTCGTTGGCCGAACCCATGGCGAATTCGTCCATGTTGGTCTTGCCAAGGGTCACGGTGCCGGCGGCGGCCAGCTTCGACACCACGGTGGCGTCGTACGGGGCCTTGAAGTTGTCGAGCATCTTCGAGCCGCAGCTGGTGCGGATGCCGTGGGTGCAGAACAGGTCTTTATGGGCGATCGGCGCGCCGAGCAGGGCGCCGCTCTCACCATTGGCCCGGCGCACGTCGGCGGCTTTCGCCTGCTCGAGGGCCAGTTCTTCGGTGAGGCTGATGAAACTGTTGAGCTGCGGATCGAGCTGGGTAATGCGTGCCAGCAGGACTTTGGTCAGCTCTTCGGAGGAAAACTTTTTATCGGCGAGACCGCGGGCGATCTCGGCCAGAGTCAATTGATGCATTGCAGGCTCTTTCCCTTTAGTCGATGACTTTCGGAACCAGGTACAGGCCGTTTTCGACCGCTGGTGCGATGGACTGATAAGCCTCGCGGTTATTGCTTTCGGTCACGACGTCGGCGCGCAGGCGCTGACTGGCTTCCAGCGGGTGGGCCAGCGGCTCGATACCGTCGGTATTGACCGCCTGCATTTCGTCGACCAGCCCGAGAATGCTGTTGAGGGCCGAAGTGATGTGTGGAAGATCGGCGTCATTAAGGCCAAGGCTGGCCAGATGAGCGATTTTTTCCACGTCGGAGCGTTCTAGCGCCATCGGGTTTCTCCAGTGGAAAACAGGACGGACGGCGTCCGTGTGTTAGATTGTCGGAACACTACCGCACTTCTACGGTCATAAGGCCGCGATTGTGGGGCTTGGTGCACAGAAAAGCGGCCAATTTAACATATTGGCGCCTTGCCCAAAATCCCTGTCGTTGTTAGAGTTTGCCGCACTTTTTTACCCACGCGTTGCCTAGGGTCCCTTTCCCATGTTCAAGAAACTGCGTGGCATGTTTTCCAGCGATCTTTCCATTGACCTGGGCACTGCCAACACCCTTATTTACGTGCGCGAGCGCGGTATCGTCCTGAATGAGCCATCGGTTGTGGCCATTCGGACACACGGTAACCAGAAAAGTGTCGTCGCTGTCGGCACCGAGGCCAAGCGCATGCTCGGCCGTACGCCGGGCAACATTGCTGCCATTCGTCCGATGAAGGACGGCGTGATCGCCGACTTCAGCGTCTGCGAAAAGATGCTGCAATACTTTATCAACAAGGTTCACGAAAACAGCTTTCTGCAGCCCAGCCCTCGTGTGCTGATCTGCGTTCCATGCAAGTCCACCCAGGTTGAGCGTCGTGCCATCCGTGAATCGGCCCTTGGTGCCGGTGCCCGTGAAGTGTTCCTGATCGAAGAGCCGATGGCCGCTGCGATCGGTGCCGGCCTGCCGGTTGAAGAAGCTCGCGGTTCGATGGTCGTGGATATCGGTGGTGGTACTACCGAAATCGCGCTGATCTCCCTGAACGGTGTGGTCTATGCCGAATCCGTACGCGTTGGCGGCGACCGCTTCGACGAAGCGATCATCACCTACGTGCGCCGCAACTACGGCAGCCTGATCGGCGAATCCACCGCCGAGCGCATCAAGCAGGAAATCGGCACGGCCTATCCGGGCGGTGAAGTTCGCGAAGTCGACGTTCGTGGTCGCAACCTGGCCGAAGGCGTTCCACGCGCATTCACCCTGAACTCCAACGAAGTGCTGGAAGCTCTGCAAGAGTCCCTGGCAACCATCGTTCAGGCCGTGAAAAGCGCCCTGGAGCAATCGCCGCCGGAACTGGCTTCCGACATCGCCGAGCGTGGCCTGGTGTTGACCGGCGGTGGCGCGCTGCTGCGTGACCTCGACAAGCTGCTTGCCCAGGAAACCGGTCTGCCGGTGATCGTTGCCGAAGATCCGTTGACCTGCGTCGCTCGCGGTGGTGGCCGTGCACTGGAAATGATGGACAAGCACACCATGGACCTGCTCTCCAGCGAATAAGTCGCCGGGTGCAATACGTGGGTGAGCGCACAGGCAGCACTTTGCAGTGCTGCCTGTTGGCGTTTATCTTCTGTCAGTCTTCATCCAGGCCGGTTTGATGCCGTATGAATAAACAGAACATTTGCCTGGGAGGAGCGGCTTATTAAACCGCTTTTCGCCAAGGGCCCCTCACTGGGCGTGCGCTTGTTGGTGCTGGCCGTACTGTCGGTCGCGCTGATGGTCGTTGACGCGCGCTTCAGCCTGCTTAAGCCCGTACGCAGCCAGGCCTCGCTGGTGCTGATGGATGCCTACTGGATTACCGACCTGCCCGGACGGTTGTGGGAAGGGATCGCCAGCCAGTTCGGCAGTCGCACCGAGCTCGTCGCGGAAAATGAAAAACTCAAGTCGGAGAACCTGCTGTTGCAGGGTCGCATGCAGAAGCTTGCCGCCCTCACCGAGCAGAACGTCCGTTTGCGCGAGTTGCTAAATTCCTCCGCGCTGGTCAACGAGAAGGTCGAAGTGGCCGAGCTGATCGGCATGGACCCCAACCCCTTCACCCATCGCATCATCATCAATAAAGGTGAGCGTGATGGCGTGGTGCTTGGCCAGCCGGTGCTCGATGCTCGCGGCCTGATGGGGCAGGTGGTCGAACTGATGCCGTACACCTCCCGTGTGCTGCTGCTGACCGACTCGACCCACAGCATTCCTGTGCAGGTGAACCGTAACGGTCTGCGGGCGATTGCCAGCGGCACCGGTAACCCTGAGCGTCTGGAGTTGCGCCACGTGGCGGACACCGCCGATATCAAGGAAGGTGATCTGCTGGTCAGTTCGGGCCTCGGTCAGCGTTTCCCGGCCGGTTATCCGGTGGCGACGGTCAAGGAAGTGATCCACGATTCCGGCCAGCCATTCGCCATTGTTCGCGCCGTGCCGACCGCCGCATTGAACCGCAGCCGCTACCTGCTGTTGGTATTCAGTGACAACCGCACCGCCGAAGAACGTGCCAACGATGCCGCGCAGGCTCAGGAAAACCTCGATGCCTTTGGTGGCGGTCCGGTGGTTCCGGCCACGGTGCCGAAAATCGTCACCCCGCCTGCCGCAGCCGCAGCCGCAACCTCTGCCACGGCGACACCGCCGGCTACGCCTGCCGCCGGCACCTCGCCGGCCAAACCCGCTGCGAGCAAACCGCCTGCAGCCACACCCGCGGTCAGCAAGCCACCGGCCAATCAGCCCGCTGCTCGACCAGCGGCCAAGCCGCCTGTCACTGCGCCGGCGACCACCGGGAGGCAAGAATAATGGTCGGAGCTACCGCATCGCGTAACGGCTGGATCGTCTGGCTGACGTTTATCGTCGGCATACTGCTCAGCGTGTCGCCATTGCCGATTTTCATGGAAATCCTGCGCCCGCTGTGGCTGGCCTTGCTCCTGACTTTCTGGGCTTTGTACCTGCCGCATACGGTCGGCATGGTCACGGCGTTCTGCCTGGGGCTGGCCGAAGACGTGCTGCAAGGCGATCTGCTCGGTCAGAATGCATTGATCCTGACCCTGATCACGTTCCTGGTGCTGTCGTTGCAGCAACGCCTGCGGATGTTCCCGATGTGGCAGCAGAGCCTGGTGATTCTGGTGATCTTCGGCCTCGCCCAGCTCGTACAGCTTTGGCTCAGTGCCTTGACCGGCAACCGTCAGCCGACCCTTGCGCTGGTCCTGCCGGCACTGGTCAGTGCCTTGCTCTGGCCATGGGTCAGCTTCGCTTTGCGTGGATTGCGCCGGCGCTACAAAATCAACTGATTCGGTCAGGCATTTGCCCGTACCAGTGCCTTGCCTCGCAAATGAAGTTCTTTTTGGGCGAGCGGCTGTTGTTGCCAGACAAGGCGCCGTGACGAGTCATAGCGTGCTATGGCGAGGAACGGCAACGCAGTATGGCAACAACAGACGCCGACCAAAGGGAACAGCATTTGTGAGGCAGGGCACCAAACAGGGAGATGTCTTGATGAAAAAGCTTTACCTCGCCTCAGGATCGCCGCGTCGGCGCGAGTTGCTCACGCAGATCGGCATCCCGTTTACCGCCATCAGCGCGGACATCGATGAAACCCCTCTCGCCAATGAATCCCCATCGGCCTACGTCGAGCGCCTGGCGCGCGGCAAGGCCGAGGCCGGGCGGCGCACCGTCGTTTGCGACTTAGCGTTTTGCGTACTGGGCGCCGACACCGCCGTGGTGCTGGACGGCAAAATTCTTGGCAAACCGGTGGACGAAGCCGATGCATGCGCCATGCTGATGATGTTGTCCAGCAAGGAGCATGAAGTGCTGACGGCGATTGCCGTGCTCGACGGCCAGCGCTGCGAGTCGCGGGTGGTGCGCAGTCGGGTGCGGTTCCGTTCGATCAGTCGCGAAGAAGCCGCCGCCTACTGGGCCAGCGGCGAACCCCGGGACAAGGCGGGTGGCTACGGCATTCAGGGGCTTGGCGCGGTGTTCGTCGCCGGCCTCAATGGCAGTTACTCGGCGGTCGTCGGCTTGCCGGTGTGCGAAAGCGCAGAACTGCTTGGCCATTTCGGCATACCCTGTTGGCAAACCCTGAACGCGCAATAAGCGTCGAACGGACCAGATGCGGCCATTATCGTGAACATGCCTGAACGAGACCCTGCCATGAGTGAAGAGATTCTGATCAACATCACGCCGATGGAATCGCGTGTGGCGGTGGTCGAAAACGGTGTGCTGCAAGAAGTGCACGTCGAGCGTACGCAAAAGCGCGGGATCGTCGGCAACATCTATAAAGGCAAGGTGGTGCGGGTTCTGCCGGGCATGCAGGCGGCGTTCGTCGACATCGGCCTGGATCGCGCAGCCTTCATTCATGCCTCGGAAATTTCCCTGCGCGAAGGTCCTGCGGTGGAAAGCATCAGCGCTCTGGTGCACGAAGGCCAGAGCCTGGTGGTGCAAGTCACCAAGGATCCGATCGGTTCCAAAGGTGCGCGGCTGACCACGCAACTGTCGATCCCGTCGCGTTATCTCGTGTACATGCCGCGCACCGCCCACGTCGGCATTTCCCTGAAGATCGAAGACGAAGCCGAGCGCGAACGCCTCAAGCAGGTGGTCAGCGATTGCGTGGCCAAAGAAGGCATCAAGGAGGCTGGCGGCTTCATTTTGCGTACCGCCGCCGAAGGTGCCGGGGCCGATGAGATCCTGATGGACATCCGCTACCTGCGCCGCTTGTGGGATCAGATCAACGAGCAGATCAAGACCATCGGCGCACCGAGCGTGATCTACGAAGACTTGGGCCTGGCGCTGCGTACCCTGCGCGATCTGGTCAGCCCGAAGATCGAGAAGATCCGCATCGACTCCCGGGAAACCTTTCAGAAAACCACGCAGTTCGTCGCCGAACTGATGCCGGAAATCGCCGATCGTCTGGAACACTACCCGGGTGAGCGGCCGATCTTCGACCTGTACGGCGTCGAAGACGAAATCCAGAAAGCCTTGGAACGGAAGGTGCCGCTGAAGTCCGGCGGTTATCTGGTGATCGATCCGGCGGAAGCCATGACCACCATTGACGTGAACACCGGGGCGTTCGTCGGTCATCGCAATCTTGAAGAAACCATCTTCAAGACCAACCTCGAAGCCGCGACCGCGATTGCCCGGCAGATGCGCCTGCGCAATCTGGGCGGGATCATCATCATCGACTTTATCGACATGGAAGACGAAGAGCACCAGCGCCAGGTGCTGCGTACCCTGGAGAAACAGCTGGAGCGCGATCACGCCAAGACCAACATCATCGGCATTACCGAGTTGGGCCTGGTGCAGATGACGCGCAAGCGCACCCGCGAAAGCCTCGAGCAAGTGTTGTGCGAACCGTGCAGCAGCTGTCAGGGCCGGGGCAAGCTGAAAACTCCGGAAACCATTTGCTACGAGATTTTCCGCGAGATCCTGCGTGAAGCCCGGGCCTATCAGGCCGAGGGTTATCGGGTGCTGGCGAACCAGAAAGTCGTCGACCGGCTGCTCGATGAAGAGTCCGGTAACGTGGCCGAACTTGAAGGTTTCATCGGGCGCACCATACGCTTCCAGGTCGAAACCATGTATTCCCAGGAACAATATGACGTGGTGCTGCTCTGAACCCCTGCATCACCTTTTTCCTGAAACGGCTGGCCTCAGCTTTTTGCAGTATTTTTGCCATGGGAGCCAACTGACATGGAACGTCTGACACGCATTTTGGCCGCACTGACCCGCTGGGGTCTGGGCCTGTGCGCGTTGGTTCTGGTATTGATGGCGTTGTACGTCAGTCTCGGCCGGGAACTTACGCCACTGGTGGCCGAATACCGCACCGATATCGAAGACAAGGCCAGTGCCGCCCTGGGCATGCCGCTGCAGATCGGCGAGCTGGAAGGCAACTGGAGTGGATTCGCGCCGATCCTGTTGGCCCACGACGTGATGGTCGGCAGCGGCGCCAATGCCCTGCGCCTGGATCGGGTGCGCGCGGTGCCGGATCTTTGGGCCAGTTTGCTCGCCCGGGAAGTACGCATCGCCCATCTTGAACTCAACGGTCTGAAGATCAGCCTCAAGGAAGGCGAAGACGGAAAGTGGGCGCTGGAAGGCTTGCCGGTGCAGCAGGACCAGCCCATGGATCCCGAGCAACTGTTCAACCGCATGCAAATGATTCAGCAACTGTCGGTGCTCGACAGTCAGGTGACGTTGCAGCCGCTGGAGCAGGCGCCGCTGACCCTCACTTATGTCGGTCTCAATCTGAAGACCGGGTCCAGCCGCCAACGCCTCGATGCGCGCCTGACCCTGCCCGACGGTCAGCCTGTGGCGCTGAGCCTGCGCACACGACTTCGTCCGATTCAGTGGCAGAGCAGCGAAGTGGAAGGTTATGTAAGCCTGCCGCAAAGCGACTGGTCAAAATGGTTGCCCGAGCGCCTGACTCAACAATGGAATTTCTCCGAGATCAAGGCCGGTGGTGAGCTGTGGGTCAACTGGCGCGAGGGGGCGTTGCAGAGTGCTGCAATCCGTCTCAATGCGCCGCAACTGACCGGCGCCTACGCTGAACGCAAGCCGATCCAGATCAACAATCTGGCGCTCAATGGCTATTTCCAGCGCGGCTCCGAGGGAGCCATTGTCACACTTGATTCACTGGCGATGAATGTCGGCGAAACCCGTTGGGAATCCCATGTCCAGATCAAACAGACTGCCGCCACCGATAGCACCGACGAACTCTGGCATCTGCAGGCCGACCGGCTCGACCTGACCCCGATCACACCTTTGCTCAATGCCCTCGGACCTTTGCCCCAAGGCGTCGCCACCGTGGTCGAGCGCCTGAAAGTGACCGGCGGTCTGCGTAACGTGCTGCTGGATTTCCGGCCGAACGCCACCGACGACAGCAAATTCAGCTTCGCCGCCAACCTCGATCAAGTCGGCTTCGACGCCTACCACGGCGCGCCGGCGGCACGGAATGTCAGCGGCAGTCTTACCGGCAATCTCGGCGGCGGGGAGCTGCGCATGGACAGCAAGGACTTCGTCCTGCACCTCGATCCGATCTTCGCCAAGCCGTGGCAATACATTCAGGCCAACGCCCGGTTGACCTGGAAGCTCGATAAAGAAGGTTTCACCCTGATTGCGCCGTACCTGAAGGTGCTCGGCGAGGAAGGCAAGATCGCCGGCGACTTCCTGATCCGCCTGCACTTCGATCACAGCCAGGAAGACTACATGGATCTGCGGGTCGGTCTGGTGGATGGCGACGGTCGCTACACCGCCAAGTACTTGCCGCAAGTCCTGAGCCCGGCCCTCGATGAATGGCTGCGTACGGCGATTCTCAAGGGCGCGGTGGATCAGGGTTTCTTCCAGTATCAGGGTTCGCTGAACAAGAACGCCGGGGAAGCGGATCGCAGCATCAATCTGTTCTTCAAGGTGCACGACGCCGAACTGGCGTTCCAGCCAGGCTGGCCGCACGTGAGCAAGGTCAACGGTGATGTGTTCATCGAAGACAGCGGCGTGCGGATTCTGGCCAGCAAGGGTCAGTTGCTCGACACCCAGGTCAGCGATGTCTTCGTCAATATTCCCCATGTGCCGAGCGGCGAGCACAGCCATATGTTCCTCGACGGCAGCTTTGCCGGCGGGCTGGGCGATGGCCTGAAGATTCTTCAGGAGGCGCCGATCGGCACCGCCGATACTTTTGCCGGCTGGGAAGGCGAGGGTGACCTGCAAGGCAAACTCAAACTCGATGTGCCGTTGGCCAAGGGTGATCAGCCGAAAATTCTCGTCGACTTCAAAACCGCCAATGCGCGCTTGAAGCTGGCGGAGCCGAAGCTGGAATTGAGCCAGCTCAAGGGCGACTTCCGCTTCGACAGCGCCAAAGGGCTGAGCGGGCAGAACATCAGTGCCCGGGCCTTCGACAAACCGGTGACCGCGCAAATCTTCGCCGACGGCGCCCCCGGCAAACTCAAGACCCGGGTCGCGGCGTCAGGACAGGTCGAGGTCAAGAAACTCACCGACTGGCTGGGCGTGACTCAGCCTTTGCCGGTGTCCGGGACGATTCCGTATCAGCTGCAAGTGAATCTGGACGGTGCCGACAGCCAATTGATGGTCAGCTCCAGTCTGAAAGGCGTGGCGGTGGATCTGCCGGCGCCGTTCGGCATGGCCGCCGATGTCGGGCGTGACACGGTGTTCCGGATGACATTGCAGGGGCAGGAACGGCGTTACTGGGTCAATTACGATCAACTGGCCAATTTCACCTTCGCCGCGCCACCAAGCAATTTCGCCGATGGCCGTGGCGAATTGTTCCTCGGCGCGGGCGAAGCGGTGTTGCCGGGCAACAAAGGCTTGCGGATACGCGGCGTGTTGTCCGAGCTGGACGTCAAACCCTGGCAGGATCTGCTGGACAAGTACGCCGGCCAGGATCCAGGCGGCAACGCCAAACAGTTGCTCAGCAGCGCAGATTTCAAGATCGGCAAACTCACGGCCTTCGGCACCACGCTGGATCAGGCAGCCGTGCAGGTGAATCGCAAGCCCGGTGCCTGGGCGCTGGCCCTCGACAGCCAGCAGGCCAAAGGCACGGCGGGCATTCCTGACGCCAAGGGCGCGCCGATTGCGGTGAACCTGCAATACGTGCGATTGCCGGCACCGGACCCGACGGTGCAGGCCGACGAGAACGCGCCGGACCCGCTGGCTTCGGTCGATCCCAGCAAGATTCCGGCGCTGGATATCACCATCAATCAATTGTTCCAGGGCCAGGACCTGGTCGGTGGCTGGTCACTCAAGATTCGGCCGACCGCCAAGGGCATTGCCCTGAACAACCTCGATCTGGGCCTCAAGGGCATCCTCTTGCAGGGCAGCGGTGGCTGGGAGGGAGCGCCCGGTGCCACGACCAGTTGGTACAAGGGGCGGATCGGCGGCAAGAACCTCGCCGATGTGCTCAAGGGCTGGGGTTTTGCGCCGAGCGTGACCAGCGAAGAATTCCACATGGATGTCGATGGCCGCTGGCCGGGCTCGCCGGCGTGGCTGGCGACCAAGCGCTTCTCCGGCACACTCGACGCGTCCCTTAACAAAGGCCAGTTCGTCGAAGTCGAGGGCGGTGCCCAGGCGTTGCGGGTGTTCGGTCTGCTCAACTTCAACTCGATTGGCCGGCGTTTGCGTCTCGACTTCTCCGACCTGTTCGGCAAAGGCCTGAGCTACGACCGGGTCAAGGGATTGCTGGTGGCGACCAACGGCGTGTATGTGACGAAAGAGCCGATCAAGTTGACCGGCCCCTCGAGCAACCTGGAACTGGACGGCACGCTGGATCTGGTGGGCGACAAGGTAGATGCCAAATTGCTGGTGACTTTGCCTGTGACCAACAACCTGCCGATTGCCGCGCTGATTGTCGGCGCGCCGGCCGTCGGCGGTGCGTTGTTCCTGATCGACAAGCTGATCGGCGATCGCGTGGCGCGGTTCGCCAGCGTCAAATACACCGTCAAAGGCCCGTGGAAAGAGCCGAAAATCACCTTCGACAAGCCTTTTTGAACAGCCAGCCCCTGAACCGATGGAGTAGCATGGCCGCATACCTCTTGCGGAGTGCGCCATGTCTTTAGCGGTGATTCAAATGGTCAGCCAGAGCGATGTGCTGGCCAATCTGCGCGATGCCCGACGTTTGCTCGAACAGGCCGCCAACGCCGGCGCGAAGCTGGCGGTGCTGCCGGAAAACTTCGCGGCCATGGGCCGTCGCGACATCGCCGATATCGGCCGCGCCGAAGCGCTTGGCGAAGGCCCGATCCTGCCGTGGTTGAAACAGACCGCCCGCGACCTCAGGTTATGGATTGTGGCCGGCACCTTGCCGTTGCCGCCGGTGGGTCAGCCTGAGGCGAAGTCCCATGCCTGCTCGCTGCTGGTGAACGATCAGGGCGAAATCGTTGCACGCTATGACAAGTTGCACCTGTTCGATGTCGACGTAGCGGACGATCGCGGCCGTTACCGCGAATCCGATGACTATGCTTATGGCAGTGGCGTGGTGGTCGCGGACACGCCGGTCGGGCGATTGGGCCTGACGGTGTGCTACGACCTGCGCTTCCCGGAGCTGTACAGCGAACTGCGCGCTGCCGGGGCTGAACTGATTACCGCACCGTCGGCCTTCACCGCAGTGACAGGGGCGGCGCACTGGGATGTACTGATCCGCGCGCGGGCCATTGAAACCCAGTGCTACGTGCTGGCGGCAGCCCAGGGCGGAACGCATCCGGGGCCGCGGGAAACCTTTGGCCACGGGGCGATTGTCGACCCGTGGGGCCGCGTGCTGGCGCAGCAGGAACAAGGCGAAGCCGTGTTGCTGGCCGAGCGCGACAGCAATGAACAAGCGTCCATCCGGGCGCGAATGCCGGTGACCGGTCATCGGCGGTTTTTTTCGCAGGGCGCACAGCGACCTGCTTCAGAACACGAATTTAAGGCGTAAAACCTATGAGCGAGTTGTTGTCCTCAGTCAGTGATCACCTGTTGGCGCCCGGCGGCGTGACGATCGAGAGCCTGCAAGGCGTGCTCGGTGATCTGGCGGGTCCAGGCATCGATGCGGCCGACCTGTATTTCCAGGGGCAGATTTCCGAGTCCTGGTCGCTGGAAGACGGCATCGTCAAGGAAGGCAGTTTCAACCTCGACCAGGGTGTTGGCGTGCGTGCGCAGTCCGGCGAAAAAACCGGTTTTGCCTACAGCAACGCGATCACCCTGGAAGCCCTCGGCGCAGCGGCCCGTGCGGCCCGTTCGATTTCCCGCGCCGGGCAGAACGGCACGGTGCAGGCGTTCAGCACCCAGGACGTCGCCCAGTTGTACGCGCCGGACAATCCGCTGGAAGTCCTGAGCCGCGCTGAAAAAGTCGAATTGCTCAAGCGCATCGATGTGGCGACCCGCGCCCTCGATCCGCGAATCCAGCAGGTCAGCGTGAGCATGGCCGGGGTCTGGGAGCGGATTCTGGTGGCCTCGACCGACGGCGGCCTGGCGGCCGATGTGCGTCCGCTGGTGCGTTTCAATGTCAGTGTGATCGTCGAGCAGAACGGCCGTCGCGAGCGCGGCGGACATGGCGGCGGCGGGCGTACCGACTACCGTTATTTCCTCGCCGAAGACCGCGCCATGGGCTATGCCCGTGAGGCGCTGCGTCAGGCGCTGGTGAACCTGGAAGCGATTCCGGCACCGGCCGGGACCTTGCCGGTGGTTCTGGGCTCGGGATGGTCCGGCGTGCTGCTGCACGAAGCGGTCGGCCACGGCCTGGAAGGCGATTTCAACCGCAAGGGCAGTTCAGCCTACAGCGGACGCATGGGCGAAATGGTTGCCTCGAAACTTTGCACCATCGTCGATGACGGCACCCTGAGCGGTCGTCGCGGCTCCCTGAGTGTCGACGACGAAGGCACCCCGACCGAGTGCACCACGCTGATCGAAAACGGCGTGCTCAAAGGCTACATGCAGGACAAGCTCAACGCGCGGCTGATGGGCGTGGCCCGCACCGGCAACGGTCGGCGCGAATCCTATGCGCACCTGCCGATGCCAAGGATGACCAACACTTACATGCTCGGCGGCCAGAGCGATCCGGCGGAAATCATCGCCTCGGTGAAAAAGGGCATCTACTGCGCCAACCTCGGCGGCGGTCAGGTCGACATCACCAGCGGCAAATTCGTGTTCTCCACCAGCGAGGCTTATCTGATCGAGGACGGCAAGATCACTGCACCGGTCAAAGGCGCAACGTTGATCGGCAACGGTCCGGAAGCGATGAGCCGGGTGTCGATGGTCGGTAACGATCTGGCGCTGGACAGCGGTGTGGGCACATGCGGCAAGGACGGGCAGTCGGTGCCGGTGGGTGTGGGTCAGCCGACCCTGAAAATTGATGCGATCACCGTGGGTGGCACGGGCGCATAAGAAGGGATGGAGCTTCGGGTGGCGCGCGGTGCGGCCACCCGGTGGCGAATATCAGCGCAGACCGCGTTGAGTCTCGTCCAGCTCACGGATGTACTTGAAGATCTTGCGGCTCGACGCAGGAGGTTTGTTTTGCGCAACCTCGTGCTGGGCCTGACGGATCAGGGAACGCAGTTGCTGGCGGTCGGCGTCCGGATAATCGACGACGAATTTCTCCAGCACGGCATCGTCACCGGCGATCAGGCGGTCACGCCAGCGTTCGAGGTTGTGGAAACGCTCGTTGTACTGACGGGTAGAGGCGTCGAGTTGATCGAGCAGGGTGAGGATCGCGTCAGTGTCCTGATCGCGCATCAGTTTGCCGATGAACTGCAAGTGCCGTTTACGCGCGATGTTCGCGGTGTGCTTGGGCGCATCGGCCAGGGCCCGGCGCAAAGCGTCGGTCAATGGCAGTTTTGCCTGCAAGTCGGGCTTGAGCGTTGTAAGGCGCTCGCCAAGGTCAACCAGAGCATGCAGCTCGCGTTTGACCTGGGATTTGCTTTTTTCTCCCGTATCGAGGGAGTCGTCGTAAGAATCAACCATGGTGGCAGTCCGCAAAGAAACGCCGCCATGATAACCAGTCGGGGGCCGCTTGTCCGGCCCGGTCGCTCGAAGGCCCCAGCCGAAAGCAGAATTTGAGTGGAGATGAGCATGAGTGCAGTTGAAAGCGTCGGCCCACAGGCATTGCCGGCACTGCAGGAACAGGTCGAGCAGATCATCGCCGAAGCCAAGCGTCAGGGTGCCAGTGCCTGCGAAGTGGCGGTGTCGCTGGAGCAGGGCCTGTCGACGTCGGTGCGTCAGCGTGAGGTCGAAACGGTCGAGTTCAACCGCGATCAGGGTTTTGGCATCACGTTGTATGTCGGCCAGCGCAAGGGCTCGGCCAGCACGTCCGCCACCGGGCCGGATGCGATTCGCGAGACTGTCGCCGCCGCGCTGGCGATTGCCAAGCACACGTCGGAAGACGAAGCCTCGGGGCTGGCCGATGCCGCGCTGATGGCCCGGGATATCCAGGATTTCGATCTGTTCCACCAATGGGACATTACCCCGGAGCAGGCCATCGAGAAAGCATTGCTCTGCGAAGCCGCCGCGTTCGACGCCGATGCACGCATCAAGAATGCCGATGGCACCACGTTGAGCACCCATCAGGGCTGCCGCGTGTACGGCAACAGCCACGGTTTCATCGGTGGTTACGCTTCGACCCGACACAGCCTGAGCTGCGTGATGATTGCCGAGGCCGATGGCCAGATGCAACGCGACTACTGGTATGACGTGAACCGCCAGGGCAGTTTGCTGGCGGATCCGGTGAGCATTGGCCAGCGTGCGGCACAGCGCGCGGCGAGTCGCCTGGGGGCGCGCCCGGTGCCGACCTGCGAAGTGCCGGTTTTGTTTTCGGCGGAACTGGCGGGCGGGTTGTTCGGCAGCTTCCTGTCGGCGATTTCCGGCGGCAGTCTGTACCGCAAATCGTCGTTCCTCGAAGGCACTTTGGGGCAGAAGCTGTTCCCGGAATGGCTGACCATCGACGAACGTCCACACCTGATGCGTGCCATGGGCAGTGCGTCGTATGACGGCGACGGGCTGGCGACCTATGCCAAACCGTTCGTCGAAAAGGGTGAGCTGGTGTCATACATCCTGGGCACGTATTCGGGTCGCAAGCTGGGCATGCCGAGCACCGCCAACGCGGGCGGCGTGCATAACCTGTTTGTCACCCACGGCGATGAAGACCAGGCTGCCTTGCTGCGGCGCATGGGTCGTGGCCTGTTGGTCACCGAATTGATGGGCCATGGTCTGAACATGGTGACCGGGGATTACTCGCGTGGTGCGGCAGGTTTCTGGGTCGAGAACGGTGAAATCCAGTTCGCAGTGCAGGAAGTGACCATCGCCGGCAACATGCGGGACATGTTCAAGCAGATCGTCGCGGTGGGTAACGATCTGGAACTGCGCAGCAACATTCGCACCGGTTCGGTGTTGATCGAGAAGATGACTGTCGCGGGCAGCTAAGCCCCAGGCAGGTACAAAAAAAGGCGCGTCACCCGATTGGGTGGCGCGCCTTTTTTGTGTCCACTTATTTTTCGGGTTGCGCAGAGCAGCTAAGAAGCTACTCTTGTTTTGGTTCTCATTATCATCTAATAATAAATCTCATTATCGAATGAGCCCAGGATCATGAGTTCTGCCTTGCACGAGCAGCCGTACCTCGAAAGCTGGCGCTGGATGAGCCGCCAGATCCGTTGCGCGATGGACCCCGACGAACCACGACTGATCGAACATTACCTGGCCGAAGGTCGATACCTGGCCTGCTGCACGGCGACCTCGCCCTGGACGGTCGCTGAAACCTCTTTCCGTCTGCTGCTCGACACGGCCACCGACATCGCACTGCCGTGGCATTGGCGCAGCCTGTGTCTCGATCAAGCCTGGCGCCCCTTGCGTGAAATGGAGCGCCTGTCGCTGTGCAAGTGCCGGCTCAAACACTGGCAAAGCTACACCTGGCAGCTCGCCACCTGCGAGTTGCAACCCTCGATTCCTCTCATTGAATTAGTCCAAGGATTTACCGATGACCAAGACACGTATTGAGCGCGACAGCATGGGCGAACTGCAGGTGCCGGTGGACGCTCTCTACGGCGCGCAGACCCAGCGTGCAGTGGATAACTTCCCGATCAGCGGCAAGCCGATGCCGACCCAGTTCATCCGCGCCCTGATTCTGGCCAAAGCGGCCGCCGCGCGCGCCAACGTTGAACTCAACCAGCTCAGTGCAGCGCAAGGCAAAGCCATCAGCGATGCCGCCCAAGGGTTGTTGGAAGGCGACTTCATGCGGCATTTCCCGGTGGACATCTTCCAGACCGGTTCCGGCACCAGCTCCAACATGAACGCCAATGAAGTGATCGCCACCCTGGCCAGCCGCTTGCTCGACGAACCGGTGAACGCGAACGATCACGTCAACTGTGGGCAGAGCAGCAACGACATCATTCCTACCACTATCCACGTCAGCGCCGCGTTGGCCTTGCACGAACAACTGCTGCCAGCGCTGCTGCACCTGGTGCAGGTGATCGAGCGCAAGGCCGAACAGGTCCATCATCACGTCAAAACCGGTCGCACCCACTTGATGGACGCCATGCCGGTACGCCTGAGCCAAGTGCTCAACGGCTGGGCGCAGCAGCTCAAGGCCAATATCGGTCACCTGCAGGATTTGCTGCCAAGCCTGCAATCCCTGGCCCAGGGCGGCACGGCAGTCGGCACCGGGATCAACGCGCATCCGGAATTCGCTGCGCGTTTCAGCCGACAGCTCAGCCAGTTGACCAACGTCCAGTTCACGCCGGGCAAAAATCTGTTCGCCCTGATCGGTTCGCAAGACACCGCCGTGGCCGTCTCGGGCCAGCTCAAGGCCACCGCCGTGTCCCTGATGAAAATCGCCAACGACCTGCGCTGGATGAACTCCGGCCCGCTCGCCGGGCTCGGTGAAATCGAGCTCGAGGGCCTGCAGCCGGGCTCATCGATCATGCCAGGCAAGGTCAACCCGGTGATCCCGGAAGCCACCGCCATGGTAGCTGCGCAAGTGATCGGCAATGACTCGGTGATCACCATCGCCGGTCAATCAGGCAATTTCGAACTGAACGTGATGCTGCCGATCATTGCCCAGAATCTGCTGAGCAGCATTGAGTTGCTGGCCAACTCCAGCCGTTTGCTGGGTGACAAGGCCATCGCCACCTTCAAGGTCAACGAGTCGCGCCTCAAGGAAGCGCTGTCGCGCAACCCGATTCTGGTGACCGCGCTCAACCCGATCATCGGTTACCAGAAAGCTGCCGAGATTGCCAAGCAGGCCTACAAGCAGGGTCGCCCGGTGATCGACGTTGCGCTGGAGCACACCGACCTGTCGCGCAGCCAGCTGGAAGAGTTGCTCAATCCCGAGAAACTCACCGCCGGCGGCGTGTAAGCACCGCAACCGCTTTGGAGGTTCACCATGGAGCACTGGAAACGCACGATCGAACGGGCCAATCGCTGCTTCATGCTGGGCGAGCTGATCGATGCCCGCGAGGCCTACCTGCAAGCATTGGCCCTGGCGCAGGTGTTGTTCGAGCGCTGGGCCGATGCCGACGAAGCGGTGGCGGCCTGCGTCATCTCCCACCACAACCTGGCGGATCTGCATCTGCGCCTGAATCAGCCGGAGGAGAGCGCCGAGTACCTGTGCGCGATCCACCAGCGCCTGTTGCAGACCATGCAGGACGAGCGCCTGCGTCCGGCGCTACGTGAGGCGGCGTTGCGCCAGAGCAGCAAAACCTATGTCGAGCTGCTCAATTTCATCAGCGAACACGGCGAATACCCGCGCACCCAGCGTTTGCTGCACCCGGATACCGGCAACGCGCGCCGCGCGCCTGCCCCACATCACCATGGAGTCCATTGAAATGGCTTTTACCCTGCCAGCCTTGCCTTACGCCTACGACGCACTGGAGCCGCACATCGATGCGCAAACCATGGAGATCCACTACACCAAGCATCATCAGACTTACATCAACAACCTGAACGCTGCGGTCGAGGGCACCGAATTCGCGGAATGGCCGGTGGAAAAACTGGTCGCCAGCGTCCAGCAACTGCCGGAAAAACTGCGCGCGGCGGTGATCAACCAGGGCGGCGGTCATGCCAACCATTCGCTGTTCTGGGAAGTCATGGCGCCTAACGGCGGTGGCAAACCGGACGGTGCGCTGGCCAGGGCGATCGATGAGCAGCTGGGTGGCCTCGACAGCTTCAAGGAAGCCTTCACCAAAGCCGCGTTGACCCGTTTCGGCAGTGGCTGGGCGTGGCTCAGCGTCACGCCCGACAAGAAACTGGTGGTGGAAAGCAGCGGCAACCAGGACAGCCCGCTGATGAACGGCAACACGCCGATTCTCGGGCTCGACGTGTGGGAACACGCGTACTACCTGCGTTATCAGAACCGTCGGCCGGAATACATCAGCGCGTTCTACAACGTGATCAACTGGCCACAAGTTGCTGCGCGCTATCAGGCGGCGCTGGTTTAAGTCTTCTATAAAAACAATTCCAAGGCGGACTATGGGCACTGAGACACTGGCGATCGGAAGTGGGCGCATGTTTCGTTACGCAATCGGATCGCTGCTGCTGTTGGCGGGCATGACCTTGCTGGTCGCGCATGGGCTGGAATGGCTGAATCTGGAACCGAGACTGTCGCGGGCATTGCAGGGCGGCGCGATCTGCGCCCTCGGCACCGCACTCGGGGCAGTTCCGGTGCTGGTGATCCGCAACATGCCCCAGGCGCTGGGCGATACGCTGCTGGGTTTTGGCGCTGGCGTGATGCTGGCGGCAACCGCGTTTTCGTTGATCGTACCGGGAATCGCCGCCGCCGAAAGTCTGGGACTGAGCCCATGGGGCGCCAGCGGCCTGATTTGCTTCGGCATCATGCTCGGGGCGTTCGGCCTGTATCTGGTTGATCGCCGTGTGTCGGGGGCCTCGCCGGAAATGCTCATCGGCACCGTCGAACATCCGGTGATTCCGCCACGGATCTGGTTGTTCGTGTTCGCCATCATTGCCCATAACATCCCGGAAGGCATGGCGGTCGGTGTCTCGGCGGGCGGTGGAATGCCCGATGCAGACAGTCTGGCCATGGGCATTGCCTTGCAGGATGTGCCGGAAGGGCTGGTGATTGCCCTGGTACTGGCTGGTGCCGGTATGTCGCGGGTCAAAGCGTTTTTGATTGGCGCAGCGTCAGGTCTGGTCGAACCAATGTTCGCGCTGCTCTGTGCGTGGCTGGTCAGTCTTGCCGAACTGTTGCTGCCCTTGGGATTGGCGTTGGCGGCGGGCGCCATGCTGCTGGTGGTGACTCACGAAGTCATCCCCGAGTCGCGACGCAATGGCCATGAGAAGCTGGCAAGCCTGGGGTTGCTGATCGGCTTCTGTCTGATGATGGTGATGGATACCGCGTTGGGCTGAACCGGGAGGAGGGAGCAAGCTCCCTCACTTCAAGTGTTTCAACCACCTTCGTCGAAGTAGTTGTTGATCAGTGTCACCAGCGCGTCCATGGCTTCCTGTTCCTGATGGCCTTCGGTACTCAGGTGGATTTTGGTGCCCTTGCCCGCAGCGAGCATCATCATCGCCATGATGCTTTTACCGTCAACCGTGGTTTCCGGGGTGCGGCCGACTCTGATCGTGCAATCGGGAAACTGGCCCGCCACTCCGACGAATTTTGCCGATGCGCGGGCGTGCAGGCCCAGCTTGTTGATGATTTCGATTTCACGAGCAGGCATCGCGGTGTGAATCCTTTAGCTGAGGTCGCGGTGGCGAACCTGGACGTTCTTCAGGGTCTTCTGCAGCGCCTGGCCAAGACGTTCGGTCAGGTAAACGGAACGGTGATGCCCGCCGGTGCAGCCGATGGCAATGGTGACGTAAGCGCGGTTACTCGCGGCAAAGCGCGGCAACCATTTGTGCAGGTACGTGTAAATATCCTGGTACATCTCCTCGACCTCAGGCTGCGCCGCCAGATACTCGGCGACCGGCTGATCGAGACCGGATTGCGCGCGCAGTTCAGGTTTCCAGTACGGGTTCGGCAGGCAGCGTACATCGAACACCAGATCCGCATCCACCGGCATGCCGCGTTTGAAACCGAAAGACTCCACCAGAAACGCGGTACCCGGCTCCGGCTGGTTCAACAGGCGCAGCTTGATGGTGTCGCGCAGTTGGTAGAGGTTCAGATTGGTGGTATTGACCTTCAGATCGGCCAGATCGGCAATCGGGCCCAGCAGGGCGGTTTCGTCGTCGATGGCTTCGGCCAGCGAGCGGTTGGCATTGCTGAGCGGGTGACGACGACGAGTTTCCGAAAAGCGTTTGAGCAACGTTTCGTCATCGGCGTCGAGGTACAGGACATCGCACTGGATGTGCCGGCTGCGCACTTCCTCGAGCAACTCTGGAAAACGTGACAGATGACTCGGCAGGTTGCGGGCGTCGATCGAGACGGCCACCAGCGGCTGGAGCATTTCGGTATGAACCAGCGCACGTTCGGCCAGATCCGGCAGAAGGCCTGCCGGCAGGTTATCGATGCAGTAGTAACCGTTGTCCTCAAGGACATCCAGGGCAGTACTTTTACCCGAGCCGGAACGGCCACTGACAATGATCAAGCGCATGGTTACGGCCTGTTCTGTTCTTCCAGTACAACCTGGTACAAGGCTTCGTTGCTTGGCGCGCTGCGCAGTCTGTCGCGCACGTCCTTGCGGTCGAGCATGCTGGCGATCTGGCGTAACAGCTCCAGGTGTGCATCGGTGGCGGCTTCCGGTACCAGCAGGACGAAGAGCAAGTCCACGGGCGCGCCGTCGATAGCGTCGAAATCGATAGGGGCATCAAGGTGCATCAGCGCACTGATCGGCGCTTCGCAGCCCTTGAGGCGGCAGTGGGGAATGGCGATGCCGTTGCCAAAACCGGTGGAGCCCAGTTTTTCACGGGCAATCAATGCCTCGAAGACATCTTGCATCTCCAGATCCGGAACTTCCCGGGCGATCAGGTTGGCAATTTGTTCCAGGGCTTTCTTTTTACTGCCGCCCGGCACGTTCACCAGGGAACGGCCGGGGGTCAGGATACTTTCAAGTCGGATCATGGGGGTGGGGGTTATCGACCGGTAGCGCCCTGAAGCAGGCTCTGGGTCTTTTCCTTATGCTTTTTGAGTTGTTTATCAAGCTTGTCGGTCAACGCGTCGATCGCAGCGTACATATCGGTATGTTCCGCGTTTGCGACGACCTCATTGCCGGGAATATGCAGCGTGGCTTCGATTTTCTGCTTCAGTTTTTCGACGCACATCGTGACTTGCACGTTGGTGATCTTGTCGAAATGCCCTTCGAGCTTCTTGAGCTTGAGCTCGATGTACTCGCGCAGAGGCTGGGTAACTTCCAGTTGGTGTCCACTGATGTTGACTTGCATACAGCTTCTCCTTCGTTGCCAGTGCATAAAGCGGCAGGCCGAAGAGCCTGCCACTGGAACGCTGTAACGTGGCTTACATCAACCGCTTGCGTTCGCTCGAAGGCGCGATCCCGAGGGATTCGCGGTACTTGGCGACGGTGCGGCGAGCCACCTGAATGCCTTGTGCCTCCAGTAAACCAGCGATCTTGCTGTCACTCAACGGCTTTTTCTGATTTTCCGCGGCAACCAGTTTCTTGATGATCGCGCGGATCGCCGTGGACGAGCATTCGCCGCCTTCGGAGGTACTGACGTGGCTGGAGAAAAAGTATTTCAGTTCATATATGCCCCGTGGGGTATGCATGAATTTTTGCGTGGTTACGCGGGAAATCGTCGACTCGTGCATGCCAACCGCTTCTGCAATGTCGTGCAGGACCAGCGGCTTCATGGCTTCGTCGCCGTACTCCAGAAACCCGCGCTGGTGTTCGACGATCTGGGTGGCCACTTTCATCAGGGTTTCGTTGCGGCTCTGCAGGCTCTTGATGAACCAGCGGGCTTCCTGCAACTGGTTGCGCATGAAGGTGTTGTCGGCACTGGTGTCGGCGCGGCGCACAAAACCGGCGTATTGGGCGTTGACCCGCAGGCGTGGCACCGACTCCTGATTCAGCTCGACCAGCCAGCGCTCGTTGTCCTTGCGCACGATGACGTCAGGCACCACGTATTCGGCTTCGGTGGATTCGATCTGCGAACCGGGGCGCGGGTTCAGGCTCTGCACCAGTTCGATGACCTGGCGCAGCTCGTCTTCCTTGAGCTTCATGCGCCGCATCAACTGGCTGTAGTCGCGGCTACCGAGCAGGTCGATGTAATCGGTGACCAGGCGCTTGGCCTCGGCCAGCCAGGGGGTCTTGGCCGACAGCTGGCGCAATTGCAGCAGCAGGCATTCGCCCAGGTTACGTGCGCCGATGCCGGCCGGTTCGAATTGCTGGATGCGGTGCAGGACGGCTTCGATCTCGTCCAGCTCGATGTCGAGCTCCGGATCAAAGGCGTCGAGGATTTCTTCGAGGGTTTCGTCCAGGTAGCCCTGATTGTTGATGCAATCGATCAGGGTGACGGCGATCAGGCGATCGGTGTCGGACATCGGTGCCAGGTTCAACTGCCACAGCAGGTGGCTTTGCAGGCTCTCGCCGGCGGAGGTGCGGGTGGTGAAGTCCCACTCGTCATCGTCGCTGCTTGGCAGGCTGCTGGCGCTGGTCTGGTAGACGTCTTCCCAGGCGGTGTCCACCGGCAATTCGTTGGGGATTCGCTCGTTCCATTCGCCGTCTTCGAGGTTGTCGACTGTCGGCGCGGTCTCCTGATAGGAGGGTTCCTGGATCTCGGTGTTGGGCTTCTGTTCGGCGTTGTCGGCCATGGGATCGGAGTTGTCGAAGTCGTCGCCGTCTTCCTGGCGTTCGAGCATCGGATTGGATTCCAGAGCCTCCTGGATTTCCTGTTGCAGATCCAGGGTCGACAATTGGAGCAGGCGGATGGCCTGTTGCAGCTGCGGTGTCATCGTCAGCTGCTGGCCCATTCTCAAGACTAGCGATGGTTTCATGGCAGGGGCTTAACACCTTATTCGCCGGCGCTATGCGCCATCCACTACAGGGCGCCGCAGCGCCAAACTTAAGCAAATTATATGCCTGAAACTGTCGTGTTTGCCTAGAGCGCTGTAACAATAAAAGCGTATAAAAAGGCGCTTCAACGTTACAGCACCCGGACGGCTGGTCGGATGCTGTCGCGCTTACAGGCGGAACTCGTGACCCAGATAGACTTCCTTCACCAGATCGTTGGCGAGGATGGTCGCGGAGTCGCCTTCGGCGATCAACTGGCCGTCGTTGACGATGTAGGCGGTTTCGCAGATATCCAGCGTCTCACGGACGTTGTGGTCGGTGATCAGTACACCGATGCCCTTGGCCTTGAGGTGGTGGATGATCTGCTTGATGTCGCCGACCGAGATCGGGTCGACACCGGCGAACGGTTCGTCGAGCAGGATGAATTTCGGTGCCGTGGCCAGTGCGCGGGCGATTTCTACCCGGCGGCGCTCACCACCGGACAGGCTCATGCCGAGGTTGTCGCGGATGTGGCTGATGTGGAATTCCTGCAGCAGGCTTTCCAGCTCCTTGCGACGACCTGCCTTGTCGAGCTCCTGACGGGTCTCGAGGATGGCCATGATGTTGTCGGCCACCGACAGTTTGCGGAAGATCGACGCTTCTTGCGGCAGATAGCCGATACCGGCCTTCGCACGGCCATGCATCGGCTGGTGGCTGACGTCGAGGTCGTCGATCAGTACGCGACCCTGATCGGCCTGAACCAGGCCGACGATCATGTAGAAGCACGTGGTCTTGCCGGCGCCGTTCGGGCCGAGCAGGCCGACGATCTGACCGCTGTCGATCGACAGGCTGACGTCGCGCACGACCTGGCGGCTTTTATAGGCCTTGGCCAGGTGCTGAGCTTTCAGAGTTGCCATTACTGGGTTTTCTCGTCGGTTTTCTTCTTCGGCTGGATCACCATGTCGATGCGCGGACGCGCTTCGGTGACCTTGCTGCCAGTGGCTCGACCGGCGCTGGCCAGTTTCTTCACCGTGTCATAGACGATTTTTTCGCCCTGAGTGGTGTTGTTGTCCTTGTCGACGACTTTGGCCTTGTCGATCAGAACAACGCGGTTCTGCTGTGCGTGGTACTGAATGGTCACGCCCCAGCCCTGAACGGGTTTGGCATCACCGGCAGTCTGCAGCTGTTCGAAGTAGGCGAGGTTGCCGACCGAGGTCACGACGTCGATGTCGCCGTTAGGCGCACGGGTCATGGTCACGGTGTTGCCTTTGACGATCATCGAACCCTGGGTGATGATCACGTCGCCTTTGTAGGTGGCAACGCCGTTCTTGTCGTCCAGTTGGGCATCGTCGGCCTGAATGCGGATTGGCTGCTCTTGATCGTTCGGCAGAGCCCAGGCGCTCACGCTTCCCAGTGCTGCGCCCAGACTGAGCAAAATAGGGAGGGTTTTAACGAGCCTCATACTGTCCTCTTACGTTCGATAGCAGGTGTATCCTGCTTTCCTTCAAATACGCTTTCATTCCTACGCCAGTCGATACACCGCCAGCGCCGTCGATTCTAACGGGTTGCTGGGTCTGCGCATATTGCTGCTGCGGGAACACCGTCATGCGAGTGGAGGTGATCAGGGTGTCGCGGTTCTTTTCGTCGGTGCGCTTGACGCGTACCGAGTCGATCAGCTCGACCTCGGTGCCACCGGAGTTCACTTCGCCGCGCTCACTGGTCACGTGCCATGGGAAATCGGTGCCACGGAACATGTTCAGATCAGGCTTGGTGACCAGTGTAATGTCGGTCGCCTTGACGTGCTCAGCCTTGTCGGACGTCATTTCGTACTGCACTTTGCCGTCTTCGAGGTACTGGATCGTGTGCGTATTGGTCGCGTACCAGTCGATCGGGCTTTCCTCTGCCGAAACCGGCGGTTTGTCGAGGAAGCGTTCCGGGCTGATGTTCCAGTAGCCGACCGCGCCGAATATCGCTGCGATACAACCGAACAACAAGATGTTGCGAAACTTTTTGCTAAACATGGTTGGACTCACAGATACGCATTGTTGGCGGCGTCGAGGCTGCCTTGGGCGCGCAGGATCAGTTCGCAGAATTCGCGGGCGGCACCTTCGCCGCCACGAGCCTGGGTGACGCCATGAGCGTGTTCGCGAACAAAAGGTGCGGCGTTGGCCACGGCCATGCCCAGGCCTACACGGCGGATCACCGGCAGATCCGGCAGGTCGTCGCCGAGGTAAGCCACTTGTTCATAGCTTAGGCCCAGTTGCTCCAGAAGACCGTCGAGAACGACCAGTTTGTCTTCACGGCCCTGAAACAGGTGCGGGATCCCCAGGTTCTTCGCCCGACGCTCGACCACCGGGGTCTTGCGACCGCTGATGATGGCGGTCTGTACGCCAGCGTTCATCAGCATCTTGATGCCCTGGCCATCCAGTGTATTGAAAGTCTTGAACTCGCTGCCGTCTTCAAGGAAGTACAGGCGCCCGTCGGTGAGGACACCGTCGACGTCGAAAACCGCCAGTTTGATGGCCTTGCCGCGTTGCAGCAGATCGTTGCTCATTTACATCACTCCTGCGCGCAGCAGGTCGGAGAGGTTGAAGGCGCCGATCGGGCGATCCTCTTCATCCACGACAACCAGCGCGTTGATTCGGTGGTCTTCCATGATTTTCAGGGCTTCGGCGGCGAGCATTTCGGCGCGGGCGGTCTTGCCGTGCACGGTCATCACCTGGTCGATGGTGGCGCTGTGGATATCAATGCTGCGATCCAGGGTGCGACGCAGGTCGCCGTCAGTGAAGATCCCGGCCAGCTTGCCGTCGGTTTCCAGGATGACGGTCATGCCCAGGCCCTTGCGGGTCATTTCCATCAACGCGTCCTTGAGCAGGGTGCCGCGCTGTACCTGCGGCAGTTCCTGGCCGGCGTGCATGACGTTTTCCACTTTCAGCAGCAGGCGTCGGCCCAGTGCGCCGCCGGGGTGGGAAAAGGCGAAGTCTTCGGCAGTGAAGCCGCGCGCTTCCAGCAGCGCCACGGCCAGGGCGTCGCCCATGACCAGTGCGGCGGTGGTCGAGGAGGTCGGCGCCAGGTTCAGCGGGCAGGCCTCGTGCTCGACGTGAACGTTGAGGTTGACCTCGGCGGCCTTGGCCAGCGGCGATTGCGGGTTGCCGGTGACGCTGATCAGCTGAATGCCCAGGCGCTTGATCAGAGGCAGCAGAGTGACGATTTCGTTGGTGGAACCGGAGTTCGACAGGGCCAGAATGACGTCATCGCGAGTGATCATGCCCATGTCGCCGTGGCTGGCCTCGGCCGGGTGCACGAAAAACGCCGGGGTGCCGGTGCTGGCCAGGGTCGCGGCAATCTTGTTGCCGATGTGCCCGGACTTGCCCATGCCGACCACGACAACACGGCCCTTGCTGGCCAGAATCATCTCGCAAGCGCGTACGAAATCGGCGTCGATATGGGGCAACAAGCCTTGTACGGCTTCCACTTCGAGGCGAATGGTGCGTTGTGCCGATTGAATCAGGTCGCTGGTTTGGCTCATGTCAGAAATCGTATAGCCCGATGAAAAGGCGGCGATTATAGCGGTTATGTTGAAAAGCCTCACGCAAGTTCGTCGTGCTTTGTCATTCCTGGTTACCAAAACTCTGTAAATAACGCTTCCAGCCCTTCAACTCGCAGAATGCGGGCCGGTGCAGGCCTTGGGCGCTTGCCCTTTGCAGTGATATAGTTCGCCGCCAGTTCGGCCTGCCCGGGATGTAGGGGCTTTCCTCAGAAAGCCAGGCGTCCGAGTGAGAGGCTGCATCGCAAGGAGTTTAGATGAGTGCCGATAACGCCTACGCGGTCGAGCTGAAGGGAGTCTCCTTCAAGCGCGGTGCGCGGAGCATTTTCAATAACGTCGATATCCGCATCCCGCGCGGCAAGGTCACCGGCATCATGGGGCCTTCCGGGTGCGGCAAGACCACACTGTTGCGCCTGATGGGCGCCCAGTTGCGGCCATCCAAGGGCGAGGTCTGGGTCAACGGCCAGAACCTGCCGAAGCTGTCGCGCAGCGATCTGTTCGATGCGCGCAAGCACATGGGCGTGCTGTTTCAGAGTGGCGCCCTGTTCACCGATCTCGATGTGTTCGAGAACGTCGCCTTCCCGCTGCGTGTTCATACCGACCTGCCGGAGGAGATGATCCGTGACATCGTCCTGCTCAAATTGCAGGCAGTGGGGTTGCGCGGTGCGATCGAGCTGATGCCTGACGAGCTGTCCGGCGGCATGAAGCGCCGGGTCGCCCTGGCCCGGGCCATTGCCCTCGATCCGCAGATCCTCATGTACGACGAACCGTTCGTCGGCCAGGATCCGATCGCCATGGGTGTGCTGGTTCGCCTGATCCGTCTGCTCAACGATGCCTTGGGCATCACCAGCATCGTGGTATCCCACGACCTCGCCGAAACCGCGAGCATTGCTGACTACATCTATGTGGTCGGTGATGGCCAGGTATTGGGGCAGGGCACGCCGGACGAACTGATGGGCTCGGACGATCCGCGTATCCGCCAGTTCATGACCGGTGAACCCGACGGCCCGGTGCCGTATCACTTTCCAGCGCCGGATTACCGCGCAGATCTTCTGGGGAAGCGCCGCTGATGCGCAGAATTACATTAATGGAGCGTGTGCGTCGTTTCGGCCTCGCCGGAATCGACAGCGTCGCAGTGTTCGGGCGTTCGACCCTGTTCCTGTTTCATGCCCTGCTCGGGCGTGGCGGCATCGGCGGCGGGTTTGGCCTGCTGGTCAAGCAGTTGCATTCCGTCGGCGTGATGTCGCTGGTGATCATCGTGGTGTCCGGGATTTTCATCGGCATGGTGCTGGCGCTGCAGGGCTTCAATATCCTGTCGAGTTACGGCTCGGAACAGGCCGTCGGCCAGATGGTGGCGCTGACCCTGCTGCGTGAGCTGGGACCGGTGGTGACCGCGCTGTTGTTTGCCGGTCGTGCCGGCTCGGCGCTGACGGCGGAAATCGGCAACATGAAATCAACCGAACAGTTGTCCAGTCTGGAAATGATCGGGGTCGACCCGCTCAAGTACATCATTGCCCCGCGTCTGTGGGCAGGCTTCATTTCCCTGCCGGTGCTGGCGATGATCTTCAGCGTGGTCGGCATCTGGGGCGGTTCATGGGTCGCCGTCGACTGGCTGGGTGTCTACGAAGGTTCCTACTGGTCGAACATGCAGAACAGCGTGAGCTTCGGTGACGATGTGCTCAACGGCATCATCAAAAGTGCAGTGTTCGCTTTTGTCGTCACCTGGATCGCCGTATTTCAAGGCTATGACTGCGAACCCACTTCCGAGGGGATCAGCCGTGCCACCACCAAGACCGTGGTTTACGCCTCGCTGGCAGTACTCGGCCTGGACTTTATTCTGACCGCTTTGATGTTTGGAGATTTCTGATGCAAAACCGCACCCTGGAAATCGGTGTCGGCCTGTTCCTGCTGGCAGGGATCCTGGCTTTGTTGCTGCTGGCCCTGCGGGTCAGTGGCCTGTCTCCGACTTCGACCACCGATACCTACAAGCTTTACGCGTATTTCGACAATATCGCCGGTTTGACGGTCAGAGCCAAAGTGACCATGGCGGGTGTGACCATCGGCAAGGTCACCGCGATCGATCTGGACCGCGACAGCTTCACCGGTCGGGTGACCCTGCAAGTGGATAAAAGCGTCGACAATCTGCCGACCGACTCCACAGCATCTATCCTGACAGCGGGTCTGCTGGGCGAGAAGTACATCGGTATCAGCGTGGGCGGCGAAGACACCCGCCTCAAGGATGGTGGAACCATCCACGACACGCAGTCGTCTCTGGTACTGGAAGACCTGATCGGTAAATTCCTGCTCAATACCGTTAGCAAAGACGCCAAATGAGGAGCTTTTGAATGATCTCTACCTTGCGACGTGGCCTGTTGGTGTTGCTTGCGGCACTGCCGCTGGTGGCTAACGCCGTGGCGGCACAATCGGCGCACGATCTGGTTCAGGACACCACGAACCGGATGCTCGCCGACCTGGCGGCCAATAAAGAGAAGTACAAGCAGGATCCGCAGGATTTCTATACGGCGCTGAACAACATCGTCGGCCCTGTGGTCGATGCCGAAGGTATTTCCAAGAGCATCATGACGGTCAAGTATTCGCGCAAGGCAACCCCGGCGCAGATGAAGACCTTCGAGGAAAACTTCAAGCGCGGTCTGTTCCAGTTCTACGGCAACGCCTTGCTCGAGTACAACAACCAGGGCATCACTGTCGATGCGCCCAAGGATGAATCGGGCGACCGCACCAGTGTCGGCATGACCGTCAAAGGCAACAATGGCGCGATCTACCCTGTGCAGTACACCCTGGAGAAGATCAACGGCGAGTGGAAACTGCGCAATGTGATCATCAACGGCATCAACATCGGCAAGCTGTTCCGTGACCAGTTCGCCGACGCGATGCAGCGCAACGGCAACGACCTGGACAAGACCATCAACGGCTGGGCCGGTGAAGTCGCCAAGGCCAAGCAGTCGGCCGAGCAGAACGAGAAGCCAGCCCAATGACCGAGTCGGCCATTCGTCTGGACGAAGCCAGTGAGCTGCAGCTCAGCGGCGTGCTGGATTACCGCACCGGCCCGGATCTTCGGGAACAGGGCCGGGCGCTGATCAAGTCGTGCACCGCCCCGGCATTGGTGATCGATTGCTCGGCGGTGGAGAAGTCCAGCAGCGTCGGTCTGTCGCTGCTGCTGTGCTTCATTCGCGATGCAAAGGCCGCCGGCAAGGCGGTCAGCATCCGCGGGATGCCCGAAGACATGCGCGAAATTGCTCAGGTCAGCGAACTGACCGAGCTGTTGGCGCAACCCTGAACCCGCATCAATAGAGAAGCCCCCCGTCAGAGTCCTGCGCAGCGGGGTTCGCAGGCGCGGGGCTTTTTTGTATGATGTCCGACCCGTGCGCACAGGGCGCCGATTGAGGTTGAGCATGCAGGCCGTAGAAGTGAAGAGCTTCCTTGAAGGAAAGCTGCCAGGAACGCTGGTGGAAGTTGAAGGCGAAGGCTGCAACTTTCAGCTGAACGTGATTAGTGATGAACTGGCGGCGTTGAGCCCGGTCAAGCGTCAGCAAAGCATCTATGCCCATTTGAACCCTTGGATCGCCGATGGCAGCATCCACGCGGTCACTATGAAATTTTTCAGCAGCGCGGCCTGGGCCGAGCGCACCTGAGCCCTAGGGCGTCGAGATTCTTATGGATAAATTGATTATTACCGGTGGCGCTCGTCTTGATGGCGAGATCCGCATCTCCGGGGCGAAGAACTCCGCCCTGCCGATCCTGGCTGCCACCCTGCTGTGCGATGGCCCGGTTACCGTTGGCAACCTGCCGCACCTGCACGACATCACCACCATGATCGAGCTGTTCGGTCGCATGGGCATCGAGCCTGTGATCGACGAGAAGCTCAGCGTCGAAATCGACCCGCGCACCATCAAGACCCTGATCGCCCCGTACGAGCTGGTGAAAACCATGCGTGCCTCGATCCTGGTGCTGGGCCCGATGGTTGCGCGTTTCGGTGAAGCCGAAGTTGCACTGCCTGGCGGTTGCGCCATTGGCTCGCGTCCGGTCGACCTGCACATCCGTGGCCTGGAAGCCATGGGTGCGGTCATCGACGTCGAAGGCGGCTACATCAAGGCCAAGGCGCCTGAAGGCGGCTTGCGTGGCGCTCACTTCTTCTTTGATACCGTCAGCGTGACCGGTACCGAGAACATCATGATGGCCGCCGCTCTGGCCAAAGGCCGTAGCGTGTTGCAGAACGCCGCCCGTGAGCCGGAAGTGGTCGACCTGGCGAACTTCCTCAACGCCATGGGCGCCAAGGTATCCGGTGCCGGCACCGACACCATCACCATCGATGGCGTCGAGCGTCTGGGCTCGGCTTTCTACAAGGTCATGCCTGACCGCATCGAAACCGGCACCTACCTGGTGGCCGCTGCGGTCACCGGTGGCCGCGTGAAGGTCAAGGACACCGATCCGACCATTCTCGAAGCCGTTCTGGAAAAACTCCGTGAAGCCGGCGCAGAAATCACCTGTGGTGAAGACTGGATCGAGTTGAACATGCACGGCAAACGCCCGAAAGCGGTCAACGTGCGCACGGCACCGTACCCGGCGTTCCCGACCGACATGCAGGCGCAGTTCATCTCGCTCAACGCCATTGCCGAAGGCACCGGTGCCGTGATCGAGACGATCTTCGAAAACCGCTTCATGCACGTCTACGAACTGCATCGCATGGGCGCCAAGATCCAGGTCGAGGGCAACACGGCCATCGTGACCGGTACTGAAATCCTCAAGGGCGCGCCAGTCATGGCTACCGACCTGCGGGCTTCGGCCAGCCTCGTGATCTCGGCCCTGATGGCTGAAGGCGATACCCTGATCGACCGCATCTACCACATCGACCGTGGTTACGAGTGCATCGAGGAAAAACTGCAGATGCTGGGCGCCAGGATCCGTCGCGTTCCGGGCTAGTCGCTGCATCTGGACACAGGGAAGTGTCCGTTGAATTCGTTTTGATCGGGGGTGGCAACGCCCTCGATGTATGTCCGGCGCCGATTGCGACCGGACATGAGTACCTTGATAAGGACTGACGTTTCCCATGTTGACCATCGCACTGTCCAAGGGCCGCATCCTTGACGACACCCTGCCGCTTCTGGCCGAAGCGGGCATCGTGCCGACCGAGAATCCGGACAAGAGCCGCAAGCTGATCATCCCCACGACCCAGGAAGACGTTCGCCTGTTGATCGTGCGGGCCACCGACGTGCCGACCTATGTCGAGCATGGCGCGGCCGACCTCGGCGTTGCCGGTAAAGACGTGCTGATGGAATACACCGGCCAAGGCCTATACGAGCCGCTGGATCTGCAGATTGCCCAGTGCAAGCTGATGACCGCCGGCAAGGTCGGCGCGGTCGAGCCCAAGGGCCGCCTGCGCGTCGCCACCAAATTCGTCAACGTCGCCAAGCGTTACTACGCCGAGCAGGGCCGTCAGGTCGACATCATCAAGCTCTACGGCTCGATGGAGCTGGCGCCGCTGATCGGTCTGGCCGACAAGATCATCGACGTGGTCGACACCGGCAACACCCTGCGTGCCAACGGCCTGGAACCCCAGGAACTGATCGCCACGATCAGCTCGCGTCTGGTGGTGAACAAGGCTTCGATGAAAATGCAACACGCCCGAATCCAGGCGTTGATCGACACCCTGCGCAAGGCAGTGGAGTCTCGACACCGCGGCTGATGTACCTGCGCGACCTTAAGTCGCGCCCGTCTATCCGCCTCATAGCCAGAATCTCAGGTGCCCAAGCGGAACGACTGCTAAGTTAGGGCGCCTGAGTTTTTGCCATTCCTATGAGGCTCTCGCTATGACCGCACCGACTGCAATTCGCCGACTCAACGCTGCTGACCCGGATTTCGCGCATCATCTGGATCATCTGCTGAGCTGGGAAAGTGTGTCTGACGACTCGGTCAATCAGCGGGTGCTGGATATCATCAAGGCTGTGCGCGAGCGCGGTGACGCGGCGCTGGTCGAGTTCACCCAGAAATTCGACGGCCTCGAAGTCGCCTCGATGGCGGACCTGATCCTGCCGCGCGAGCGTCTGGAACTGGCCCTGACCCGCATCACCGTGCCGCAACGCGAAGCGCTGGAAAAAGCCGCCGCCCGCGTGCGCAGCTATCACGAAAAACAGAAGCAGGACTCCTGGAGCTACACCGAAGCCGACGGCACCGTGCTGGGGCAGAAGGTCACGCCACTGGATCGCGCCGGTCTGTACGTGCCGGGCGGCAAGGCGTCATATCCGTCGTCGGTGTTGATGAACGCGATTCCGGCCAAGGTCGCCGGCGTGACCGAAGTGGTCATGGTGGTGCCGACCCCGCGCGGCGAAGTCAACGAACTGGTGCTGGCAGCCGCGTGCATCGCCGGTGTCGACCGGGTGTTCACCATCGGTGGCGCACAAGCCGTTGCCGCGTTGGCCTATGGCACTGAAAGCGTGCCGCAGGTGGACAAGGTTGTCGGTCCGGGCAACATTTACGTGGCGACCGCCAAGCGTCACGTGTTCGGTCAGGTCGGCATCGACATGATCGCCGGCCCGTCGGAAATCCTCGTGGTATGCGACGGCCAGACCGATCCGGACTGGATCGCCATGGACCTGTTCTCCCAGGCCGAGCACGACGAAGACGCCCAGGCGATCCTGGTCAGCCCGGACGCCGAGTTCCTCGACAAGGTCGCCGCGAGCATCGACAAGCTGCTGCCGACCATGGATCGCGCAACCATCATCGAAACCTCGATCAACGGCCGTGGTGCCCTGATCCACGTGCGTGACATGACCCAGGCCATCGAAGTCGCCAACCGCATCGCCCCGGAACACCTTGAGCTGTCGGTCGCCGACCCGCAGGCCTGGCTGCCGCAGATTCGCCACGCCGGCGCGATCTTCATGGGCCGTCACACCTCCGAAGCGCTGGGCGACTACTGCGCGGGTCCGAACCACGTGCTGCCGACCTCCGGCACTGCGCGTTTTTCCTCGCCGCTGGGCGTGTACGACTTCCAGAAACGCTCGTCGATCATCTTCTGCTCCGAGGCCGGCGCTTCCGAGCTTGGCAAGACTGCATCGATCCTGGCTCGTGGCGAATCGCTGAGCGCCCACGCGCGCAGCGCCGAATACCGCATCAAAGACGAAGTGAAGGGGAACTGAACATGAGTAAATTCTGGAGCCCGTTCGTCAAGGATCTGGTGCCTTACGTGCCGGGCGAGCAGCCGAAGCTGACCCGTCTGGTCAAGCTCAACACCAACGAAAACCCGTACGGCCCGTCGCCGAAAGCTCTGGCGGCGATGCAGGCCGAACTCAACGACAACCTGCGCCTGTACCCGGATCCGAACAGCGATCGGCTGAAAAACGCCGTCGCCAGCTACTACGGCGTACAGAGTAATCAGGTGTTCCTCGGCAACGGATCGGACGAAGTGCTGGCGCACATCTTCCACGGTCTGCTGCAACACGATCAGCCGATCCTGTTCCCGGACATCAGCTACAGCTTCTATCCGGTTTACTGCGGCCTTTATGGCATCACGTTCGACGCGGTGCCGCTGGATGCGCAGTTCCAGATCAACCCGGCCGACTACGCCAAGTCGAACGGCGGGATCATCTTCCCTAATCCGAACGCACCGACCGGTTGCCTGCTGGCGCTGGAAGCGGTCGAGCAGATCCTCAAGGCCAGCCCGGATTCGGTGGTTGTGGTCGACGAGGCCTACATCGACTTTGGCGGTGAAACCGCGATCAGTCTGGTCGACCGTTACTCGAACCTGCTGGTGACCCAGACCCTGTCCAAGTCCCGCTCGCTGGCGGGCCTGCGGGTCGGTCTGGCGGTCGGGCATCCAGACCTGATCGAGGCGCTGGAGCGGATCAAGAACAGCTTCAACTCCTATCCGATCGATCGTATGGCCAACGTCGGCGCGGCGGCGGCGTTCGAGGATCGCGAGTACTTCGACAAGACCTGCGCACTGGTCATCGAGAGTCGCGAATGGGTGGTTGCGCAGTTGCAGGCCAAGGGCTTTGAAGTGCTGCCGTCGGCGGCAAACTTCATCTTCGCCCGTCATCCGCAACACGATGCGGCAGGGCTGGCAGCCAAACTGCGTGAACAGGGCGTGATCGTGCGTCACTTCAAGCAGGAGCGGATTGCCCAGTTCCTGCGGATCTCGATCGGTACGCCAGAGCAGAATCAGGCGTTGATTGAGGGGTTCGGGCAGTTGTAATCGCTAAAGGAACACAGTTCCCATGCAAGTGGGAACTGTGTAGCCAAATGTCAGGCGGGATTGATGTTAGTGACGGAGAACGTTCCAGAAACTTTGTCATTATTATCAGTGATGAAGTCAAAACTCCCTTCAGCGATCTGAAGATATTTTGAGAAGGTTATCTTTAGCGTACCTTCTCGCGCGTAATAATTTTTTCCGCTTGCGTCGGTAAGCATCCAGGTCATATATGGCTCCTGAAAATCATTCTTGTACTTGGCGGAATTGGGCCCGTCCTTGACGGTGCCTGGATACCCGAATGCGATCAGGGATGTGGTATCCGTGTATCCCGCTATATAGCCACCCTTTTCTTCTCCGAAATCATGAAGATCTACCTTTTTGAATTTAACTTCTGTGCCTCCGTTCACGCTGACAACCACTTCGCCAGTGGTCTTGGAGGTTTGCAGATTTTTAAGGGCTTCTTGAATATCCATTATTGCCTCGCTCTTCCAGGAAGTTGTCGAGGTTCAAGCGTAAGACAATGTTCCAGAGAATGAACCTGTCAGATCTGGCAGGTGGAGACAACTTTCTGCTTTGTCTTTAATAGCAAGAAGTAATAAAGCAGATGTAAGGAAATGAATGTTGTATGAGCGAGTGATCCCGCTCACACAGTCAGTCTTCCTTACTCTTCTTTTTCTTTCAGCGGCGCCGGTGGCGGACGCAGACCGATTTCGGCGGTCAGCTTCAGCTCCTTGCCATTGCGCATCACTTGAATCGTGACCTTGTCGGTCGGCTTGATCCGCGCCACCTGGTTCATCGACTTGCGGCCATCGCCGGCCGGTTCGCCGTCGATGCTGAGGATCACATCACCCAGTTGCAGGCCGGCCTTCTGCGCCGGGCCGTCGCGGAAAATCCCCGCCACCACGATACCCGGACGTCCGGACAGGCCGAACGACTCGGCCAGTTCCTGGGTCAGCGGTTGCACTTCAATGCCCAGCCAGCCGCGAATTACCTGGCCGTGCTCGATGATCGATTTCATCACTTCCATCGCCAGTTTCACCGGGATCGCAAAACCGATGCCCTGGGAGCCGCCGGACTTGGAGAAGATCGCGGTGTTGATGCCGGTGAGGTTGCCGCTGGCGTCGACCAGTGCGCCGCCGGAGTTGCCCGGGTTGATCGCCGCGTCGGTCTGGATGAAGTCTTCGTAGTTGTTCAGGCCCAGCTGGTTGCGGCCGGTGGCGCTGATGATGCCCATGGTCACGGTCTGGCCGACGCCGAACGGGTTGCCGATGGCCAGTGCGACGTCGCCGATGCGGATGTTGTCGGAGCGGCCGACGGTGATCGACGGCAGGGTTTTCAGGTCGATCTTCAGGACTGCGAGGTCGGTTTCCGGATCGCTGCCGATCACTCGGGCCAGGGTTTCGCGACCATCCTTGAGCGCCACGACGATCTGGTCGGCACCGCTGGTGACGTGGTTGTTGGTCAGGATGTAGCCTTCCGGGCTCATGATCACCCCGGAGCCGAGGCTTGATTCCATGCGCTTCTGCTTCGGTGAATTGTCACCGAAGAAGCGGCGGAACTGCGGATCCTCGAACAGCGGATGGCTCGGCTTGTTGATGACTTTGGTGGTGTAGAGGTTGACCACCGAAGGCGCGGCGATGCTCACCGCGTCCGCATAGGACACCGGCCCCTGCTGCACGCTGGTGGTCTGCGGGGCCTGTTGCAGGTTGACGTCGAGGCTCGGAAGCCCGACCCACTGCGGGTAACGCTGAATAATCAACAGAGCGATAAGCACGCCGGCCAACAGCGGCCAGCCGAAAAAACGCAGCGCCTTGAGCATTAAGCACGTCCTGGAAAAGTTGCAGGCGGGGTCAGACCGCCCATAATGTCGCGCATTATACGAGGCCGCGCGCGCCTCTGAACGGGATATTTAGGAGTCTTTCATGGCCGTCGCCCTGAGCACCCTGGTCGAAGAAGCCGACCGTTACCTTGGCAGTGCGAAAATTGCCGATTATTGCCCCAATGGTCTGCAGGTCGAGGGCCGTCCGCAGGTGATGCGCATCGTCAGTGGTGTCACCGCCAGCCAGGCGTTGCTCGATGCCGCCGTCGAAGCCGAAGCCGATCTAGTGCTGGTGCATCACGGTTATTTCTGGAAGGGCGAGAACCCGTGCATCACCGGCATGAAGCAGCGCCGTTTGAAGACGCTGCTCAAGCACGATATCAGTCTGCTCGGTTATCACCTGCCTCTGGATCTGCATCCGGATGTCGGCAATAACGTGCAACTGGCCCGTCAACTGGACATCACCGTCGAAGGGCCGCTGGACCCGGACAACCTGAAGATCGTCGGTCTGGTCGGTTCGCTGAGCGAACCAATGACCCCGCGTGACTTCGCTCGCAAAGTGCAGGAAGTCATGGGCCGCGAACCGCTGCTGGTCGAAGGCAGTGCGATGATCCGTCGGATCGGCTGGTGCACCGGTGGCGGTCAGGGCTACATCGATAACGCCATCGCTGCCGGCGTCGATCTGTTCCTCAGCGGCGAAGCCTCCGAGCAGACGTTCCACAGCGCCCGGGAAAACGACATCAGCTTCATCGCCGCCGGCCACCACGCCACCGAACGCTATGGCGTGCAGGCGCTGGGCGATTATCTGGCGAAACGTTTTGCGCTGGAGCACATCTTTATCGACTGCCCGAATCCGATCTGAGCGCCCGAACGGGCAGGCATATTCATATACCCTTTCGATCTAGTTGGCGTCCTGATTAGAAGGGGGCGCTGTGCTAGGATTCCCCGCTCGAACACGGCCCGCTGGCCGTTCATAAGAAAGCTTTCGTGAGTAGCCATGGTCGACAAACTGACGCATCTGAAACAGCTGGAGGCGGAAAGCATCCACATCATCCGCGAGGTGGCCGCCGAGTTCGACAACCCGGTGATGCTGTACTCCATCGGTAAAGACTCCGCCGTGATGCTGCATCTGGCACGCAAGGCGTTCTTCCCGGGCAAACTGCCGTTTCCGGTGATGCACGTCGACACCCGCTGGAAATTCCAGGAAATGTACAAGTTCCGCGACAAGATGGTCGAAGAGCTTGGCCTGGACCTCATCACTCATATCAACCCCGATGGCGTGGCGCAGAACATCAACCCGTTCACCCACGGCAGCGCCAAGCACACCGACATCATGAAGACCGAGGGCCTGAAGCAGGCACTCGACAAGCATGGTTTCGACGCCGCTTTCGGCGGTGCCCGTCGCGATGAAGAGAAGTCCCGCGCCAAGGAGCGCGTCTACTCGTTCCGTGACAGCAAACATCGCTGGGACCCGAAGAACCAGCGTCCCGAGCTGTGGAACGTCTACAACGGCAAGGTCAACAAGGGCGAATCCATTCGTGTGTTCCCGCTGTCGAACTGGACCGAACTGGACATCTGGCAGTACATCTACCTCGAAGGCATCCCGATCGTACCGCTGTACTTCGCCGCCGAACGCGAAGTGATCGAGAAGAACGGCACGCTGATCATGATCGACGACGAGCGCATCCTCGAGCACCTGTCCGACGAGGACAAGGCGCGCATCGTCAAAAAGAAAGTGCGTTTCCGTACCCTTGGCTGCTACCCGTTGACGGGCGCGGTGGAGTCCGAGGCCGAAAGCCTGACGGACATCATTCAGGAAATGCTCCTGACGCGAACTTCCGAGCGCCAGGGCCGGGTCATCGACCACGATGGCGCAGGCTCGATGGAAGACAAGAAACGTCAGGGTTATTTCTAAGGGGTTGTCATGTCGCACGCATCTGATTTGATCAGCGAGGACATCCTCGCCTACCTGGGCCAGCACGAACGTAAAGAGCTGCTGCGCTTTTTGACCTGCGGTAACGTCGATGACGGCAAGAGCACCCTGATCGGGCGCCTGCTGCACGACTCGAAGATGATCTACGAAGATCACCTCGAAGCCATCACCCGCGACTCGAAGAAAGTCGGCACCACCGGTGACGACATCGACCTGGCATTGCTGGTTGACGGCCTGCAGGCCGAGCGCGAGCAGGGCATCACCATCGATGTCGCCTACCGCTATTTCTCCACCGCCAAGCGCAAATTCATCATCGCCGACACCCCCGGCCATGAGCAGTACACCCGCAACATGGCCACCGGTGCGTCCACCTGTGACTTGGCGATCATCCTGGTCGACGCCCGTTACGGCGTGCAGACCCAGACCCGCCGCCACAGCTTCATCGCCTCGTTGCTGGGCATCAAGCACATCGTTGTTGCCATCAACAAGATGGACCTCAAGGGCTTCGATCAGGGCGTGTTCGAGTCGATCAAGGCCGACTACCTGAAGTTCGCCGAAGGCTTGAAGATGAAGCCGACCAGCATGCACTTCGTGCCGATGTCCGCTCTGAAGGGCGACAACGTGGTGAACAAGTCCGAGCGCTCGCCGTGGTACACCGGCCAGTCGCTGATGGAAATCCTCGAGACCGTGGAAGTGGCGGGCGATCGCAACTTCACCGATCTGCGTTTCCCGGTGCAGTACGTCAACCGTCCGAACCTGAACTTCCGCGGTTTCGCCGGTACCCTGGCCAGCGGCATCGTCAAGAAGGGCGACGAAGTCGTGGTCCTGCCGTCGGGCAAGAGCAGCCGCGTGAAATCCATCGTCACTTTCGAAGGTGAGCTGGAACACGCAGGTCCTGGCCAGGCGGTAACGCTGACCATGGAAGACGAAATCGACATCTCCCGTGGCGACCTGCTGGTTCACGCCGACAACGTTCCGCCAGTGACCGACAGCTTCGAAGCGATGCTGGTGTGGATGGCTGAAGAGCCGATGCTGCCGGGCAAGAAATACGACATCAAGCGCGCCACCAGTTACGTGCCGGGCTCCATCGCCAGCATCGTCAACAAGGTCGACGTCAACACCCTCGAAGAAGGCCCGGCGAGCGCGTTGCAGCTCAACGAAATCGGCAAGGTGAAGATCGCGCTCGACGCGCCGATCGCCCTCGACGGTTACGACAGCAATCGCACCACCGGCGCGTTCATCGTCATCGACCGTTTGACCAACGGCACCGTCGGCGCCGGCATGATCGTCGCTCAGCCGGTGACCCACGGTACGGCTACGCATCACGGCAAGCTGGCCCATGTAGCGACCGAAGAACGCGCTCAGCGTTTCGGTCAGCAACCGGCTACCGTGCTGTTCAGCGGCCTGTCCGGCGCTGGCAAGAGCACCTTGGCATACGCGGTCGAGCGCAAGCTGTTTGATCTGGGTCGTGCGGTGTTTGTGCTGGATGGCCAGAACCTGCGTCACGATCTCAACAAGGGTCTGCCGCAGGATCGCGCCGGTCGCACCGAGAACTGGCGTCGTGCCGCGCATGTGGCGCGTCAGTTCAACGAAGCGGGTCTGTTGACGCTTGCGGCGTTTGTGGCGCCGAGTGCCGAAGGTCGTGAGCAGGCGAAGGATCTGATTGGCAAGGATCGTTTGCTGACGGTTTATGTTCAGGCTTCGCCGACTGTTTGCGCCGAGCGTGATCCGCAAGGTTTGTATGCTGCGGGTGGCGATAACATTCCGGGTGAGTCGTTCCCGTATGACGTGCCGCTGGATGCTGATCTGGTGATTGATACCCAGTCGTTGTCGCTGGATGAAAGTGTGAAGCAGGTGCTGGACCTGTTGCGTAAGCGTGGCGCGATTTAAGCGTTAGCTGCGAATGAAAAAGCCCGCCGATGAGTGATTATCGGTGGGCTTTTTTTGTTGTGTGAATATCCGTTTCTTCGGGTGTTGCGGATTATGGTTCCGCCCTTACGGCGGGTCACTTTGGCAAACGCCCCAAAGTAACCAAAGGTCTGGGCCCCGGCGTTCGGCCCCTCGCTGGGGCTCGGGGTTCCTTCGCTCCGGG